>NZ_JALCYX010000051.1:0-30838 GCF_022690695.1 Anaeromyxobacter sp. SG17 | reverse complement strand
CGATGCCGCCCACGCGCGGCTCGCCGCGGCGGCGCTCGCCGCGTTCGCCGACGGCGACCCGGGCGGAGTCGAGATCCTCACCGCCGCGCGCGACGCGCGGGAGCCGGCGGCGCGGCGGGCGGTGCTCGTCGCGCTCGCGCAGGCGCACCGCAACGGCGACCGGCCGGAGGCGGTGCTCTCGGCCGCCGACGCGCTGCTCGCCGAGGCGCCCGCCTCGCACGAGGGGTTCGCGGCGAAGGCCTGGGCCCTCCGGCGGCTCGGGCGCGGCGCGGATCTCTCCCGCGCGGCCGAGGCGATGCTCGCGCGCCTCCCGGACGACGCGGAGGTGCTCGCGCTCGCCTCGAGCTCGCGCCTCCTCCTCGGCGATCGCGACGGTGCCGCGCGCGGGTTCCGGCGGCTCGTCGAGACCGGCCGCGCGACCCCCGTCGTCTACAACGACGGCGCGTGGCTCGAGCTGTTCCGCGGCGGCGCCGCGGCCGAGGCGCTCGCCTGGGCGCGCCGCGCGGTCGAGGGCGCCCCGGGCGACCACGCCGCGCTGAACACCCTCGCGGCCGTGTACGCCGAGCTCGGCCGTCCCGCCGAGGCGCGCGACGTCTTCCTCCGCTCCCTCGACGACGGGCGCCCGCTCGAGGGCTCCGACTGGTTCGTCGCCGGGCGGATCGCCGAGGGCTTCGCGCTCCCCGAGGCGGCGCGCGCGGCGTACGCGCGCGTGCAGCCGGACCTCGTCGACGGCGCGGAGGACCCCTCGGGCGCGCACGTCCTCGCGCGGCGGCGGCTCGCGCTGCTCGGCGGCAAGGGCGCGCCGGCCTCCAGCGCGGGCTCCCCGCCGCGCGGCGAGGGGCGGTCCGGGAAGCGCTGAGGTGCAGCGCTGGCGGGGCCGCGCGGACTCGACCCGAGGAGGTCCGCGCGCGCCCCCGAATGCGTGAGACCAGGCTGAGCGGGGCCCAACGGGGCCGCGCGGCTGCGGTCGTCGCGCCCCGGCGCGCGCGGTAACATCCGCGCTCTCGAAGGACCCGTACCGGAGTGATCGTGCCGAGGCGCTCGCCGCTGGAAGCCACCACCGGGAGGACCTCTCCCCCCGAGCCGCTCGACGACGGCACCCCCTCCGAGCTCATCCCCACCGAGCGGGAGTTCCGCGCGATCTTCGACCTCGCCGGGAGCGGCAAGGCCATGGGGGATCCCGCTCGGAACCGCTTCGTCCGCGTGAACCGGCGCTTCTGCGAGATCACCGGCTACTCGGTCGAGGAGCTGCTCGAGCGCGGCGTCGCCGACCTGACCCACCCGGCCGACCGCGCCCGCGACGCGGCCGCCATCACGGCGGCGCTGCGCGGCGAGACCGACGGCTGGACCATCGAGAAGCGCTACGTCCGGAAGGACGGGCAGATCGCGTGGGTGGTGGTGACCGGGACCGTGCTGCGGGACGCGAACGAGCGCCCGTTCCGGACGGTCGCGACGGTTCACGACATCACCGCGCGCCGACGCATCGAGGAGAACCTGCGCGCGAGCGAGGCGCTGCTCCGGCTCGCGCAGCGCGCGGCGCACGCGGGCGTCTGGGAGCTCGACCTCGTCGCCCGGACGGCGTGGATGTCCCCCGAGTGCCACGCCCTGTTCGGCACGGCGCTCGCGGCGCGCGGGCCGGACATCGCGGCCTGGGAGCGGCGGATGGTGCCCGAGGACGCGCCGGTCGCCCAGAGCGCGCTCTCGCAGGCGGTGAAGCACGGCGAGGAGTACAGCGCCGAGTTCCGCATCCACCATCCGGCCCTCGGCGAGCGCTGGCTCTGGGAGATCGGCCGCGCCGAGTACGACGCAGCGGGGGAGGCGGTGCGCGTCCGCGGCATCGCCCTGGACGTCACCGAGCGAAAGCACGCGGAGCAGGCCCTCGTCGCCGCCGATCGGCGCAAGGACCAGTTCCTCGCCGTGCTCTCGCACGAGCTCAGGAACCCCCTCGCGCCGATGCGGAACGCGCTCGACGTGCTCGACCGGACCGATCCCGGCGCCGAGCCCGCGCGGCGGGCCCGCGCGGTCCTGCAGCGGCAGCTCGGGCACCTCTCGCGGCTCGTCGACGACCTGCTCGACCTCACCCGCATCTCGCGCGGCAAGATCCAGCTCCGCACGGCGCCGGTGTCGCTCGGCGAGGTGGTCCGGCGCGCTGCCGACGACCACCGCTCGCTCTTCGCGGAGGCGGGCGTCGCGCTGGACGTGCACGTCCCCGGCGCGCCGGTGCCGATCTCGGGCGACGCGACGCGCCTCACCCAGATCGTCGGCAACCTCCTCCAGAACGCGGCCAAGTTCACCCCGCCGGGCGGCCACGTGCTGCTCGAGCTCTTCTCGCTCGGCGCGGACGCGCTCCTCCGCGTGCGCGACACCGGCATCGGGATGGAACCGGGGATGCTGGAGCGGCTGTTCGAGCCGTTCGCCCAGGCGGAGGTGAGCCTCGAGCGCAGCCGGGGGGGGCTGGGGCTCGGGCTCGCGCTCGTGCGGCGGCTGGCGGAGCTCCACGGCGGGCAGGTCTACGCGCACAGCGAGGGCCTCGGGACGGGCGCCGAGTTCGTGGTCCGCCTCCCCATCGCCGCGGCTCCGGCGGAGCGCGCCCCGCTCCCCGCACCTCCGGCCACGGCGGCGCGGCGGCGCGTCCTCGTGGTCGACGACAACGTGGACGCGGCCGAGACCCTGCACGACCTGCTCGTCCTCGCCGGCCACGAGGTGGCCGTGGCGCACGACGGGGAGGCCGCCGTGACGGCCACCCGCGCCCTGTGCCCGGACGTCGTCTTCTGCGACATCGGGCTGCCGAAGCTCGACGGCTACGGCGTGGCGCGCGCGTGCCGGGCCGACCCGGCGACGCGCGGCGCCTACCTCGTGGCGCTCACCGGCTATGCCCTGCCGGACGACCTCCGCCGAGCCGCCGAGGCGGGCTTCGACGAGCACCTCGCGAAGCCCCCGCCGCTCGGCGCGATCGAGGCGGCCCTGGCGCGCGCCCCGCGCTAGCCCCGGGTGAGCTCCTCCGCGGTCACGAACCGCGGGGCGATGTCGACGGGGATCTTCGAGAGCCGGTCGAGGACGGCCTTCACCTCCGGCCGCACCACGCCCATCTTCTCGAGCAGCGCCTTCGCCGCGGCCCGGTCGCCCTTCCCCTGGATGGTCATGATCTCGCGCGTGAGCGAGACCACCGCCTCCTTCATCCGCGCGCCGTCGATGGCGAAGGTGCCGTCCGGGCGCGGGACGATCGCGCGCGCGTCGAGGAGCCAGTTGAGCTGCAGCGCCATGCCGCGCCCGTGCGCCTCGCCGACGCCGAAGCGGATGGAGCGGAAGGCGGAGGCGAGGAAGGTCGGGTAGAGCGTCCGCTCCATGGCGCGGTCGAGCTTCCCCTCGTCGAGGAGCTTCCGGAGCGCGAAGAGCCCGGCCACGTCGGCCTTCGCCTCCTCGAGGGCGCTGTAGGTGTCGCCGAGCTCGGCGCGGACGGTGGTCTTGCGGCCGGCGACGGTGATCTCGTGCGGCCCGAGCCCGTGCAGGAGCTCGTGCATGAGGATGTGGGTGAAGAACGGGTCGAACGCGACGGCGGCGCGGTCGGCCGGCGAGAGCGCGAGGCCGGCGAGCGGCACGAGCACCTTCCGGAACTTGGCCTCCTGCACGTTCTTCAGCATGACGCGCTTCGAGCCCATCTCGCGGACGATGCGCTCGTCGTTCGGCAGGTTGTAGGCGGCGGTCTGCACGCCGTGCATCGCGTCGCCCGCCGCGAACAGCTCGTTCACCACCCGGATCGGCGCCATCGCCCCGAGCTTCGGGTTCTTCATCGCCGCGTCGATCGGGAGCACGTCCTCGATGCCCTGCAGCTCCGCCGCGAAGCGCTGGAGCTTCGCGGTCTCGGCGTCGTCGCGGACGCCGATGAACGCCTCGAAGGCGGCCTTGGCGTTGAACCAGCCGTCCTCGTAGACCTCGTACGGCCCGATGGTGGGATCCACCGCCGCGTCGAGCTCCATCCAGGCCACGTCCGAGGCGTAGTAGTCGTTCGAGACGAACGCCTGGGCGCGCGCCTCGAGGAACTTGCGCAGGCCGGCGTCCGCGGTGGCCGCCGCCGCCTCGCGGAGGAGCTCCGCCGCGCGGGCGAGCTCGCCCTGGTACTCGAGCGCGTACGGCACCGCGACGAAGCCGCCATTCGGGGCGCGGCGCACCGTCGTGAAGAACCCCGTCGCCGCGGCCTTCGCCTCCGGGGAGAGCCCCGCGAGCCACCGCTCGACGTCCTCCTTCGTCGCGCCGGCCGGGTAGAAGTTCGCCTGGGCCGGCTTCTCCGGCACGCCGGGCAGGAACGCCGGCGCGCCGTGGTCGAGCCGGTCCCACGGCCCCTTGTTGCGGAGGAACGCGGCGAGCCGCGCGGCGCCGAGCGGCGAGCGGTCCTGGGAGAGCGCGAGGAGGAGCGGCTCGTTCCCGGCCCAGACCTGTCGCAGGAAGAGCGCGTCCATCACCTGCGCCGCCTCGACGAGCCGCGCGAGCGCGCGCCGCTCGCCCTCGGGCAGCCTGGAGAGATCGAGGCGGAGGTCCACCGGCGCGTAGCGCGCGTCGGCGCGCCGGAGGTCGGCGGCGCCGGGCAGCGCGCGGGGCGCGGCGGCGGCGGGGAGCGCTGCGACGGAGAGTGCGGTGGCGAGGGATCGGGCGGCGAGGCGCATCGAGGGGTCCTCCATGGGGTCCGGTCCTTTTACCTCGGGGCGACCTCCTGCGCCGCGCAGGCGAACGGGGCGGACAGACCGCGGGAGTAGGCTCTCCCACATGGACTCGACGGGTCTCCTCCTCCTCGCACTCGGCGTCGCGCTCGGCGCCGCCCTGGGCTTCCTCGCGCGGAGCGGCGAGGCGCGGCGCGCGGCCGAGCGGGCCGTGCGCATCGCCGAGCTCGAGGCGACGCTCGCCGCCGAGCGGGCCGGCGCCGAGGAGAAGCGGGCGCTCGTGGACGACGCGCGCGCGCGCCTGTCCGACGCCTTCAAGGCGCTCTCCGCCGACGCGCTCCGCGCCTCGAGCGCCTCCTTCCTCGAGCTCGCGCGCGCCGCCCTCGGCCGCGAGCGCGCGGCGGCCGACGGCGACCTCGCCCGGCGCGAGGAGGCGATCGCGGCGCTCGTCGCCCCCGTCCGCGAGGCGCTCGGCAAGCTCGACGGCGAGCTGCGCGGGATCGAGCGGGCTCGCGAGGGGGCGTACGGCGCGCTCACCGAGCAGCTCCGGCAGGTGGCCGAGGCGCAGGCGCAGGTCCGCGGCGAGGCGGCGAACCTCGTGAAGGCGCTCCGCGCCCCGCAGGCTCGCGGCCGCTGGGGCGAGCTGCAGCTCCGCCGCGTCGTCGAGCTCGCGGGCATGCTCGACCGCTGCGACTTCGAGGAGCAGGCCACGGTGGACGGCGACGAGGGCCGGCTGCGCCCCGATCTCGTCGTGCACCTCCCGGGCGGGCGCAACGTCGTCGTCGACGCCAAGGCGCCGCTCGCGGCGTACCTGGAGGCGATCGAGGCCAAGGACGACGGCGCGCGGCGCGCGCACCTCGCCGATCACGCCCGGCAGCTCCGCGAGCACGTGCAGCAGCTCGGGCGCAAGGCCTACTGGGAGCGGCTCCGGCCCGCGCCGGAGTTCGCGGTGCTGTTCCTCCCCGGCGAGAGCTTCTACGCGGCGGCGCTGGAGGCCGACCCCTCGCTCCTCGAGGCGAGCGTGGAGCGGCAGGTCATCATCGCGACGCCGACCACGCTCATCGCTCTCCTCAAGGCCGTGGCGTACGGCTGGCGCCAGGCCCAGGTCGCCGAGAACGCCGAGGCGGTCGGCGCGCTCGGCCGCGAGCTGTACAAGCGGATCGCCGATCTCGGCGGCCACTTCGCCCGGCTCGGGCGGGCGCTGGGCGGCACCGTCGAGGCGTACAACCGCGCGGTCGGCTCCCTCGAGGCGCGGGTCCTCCCCGCGGCGCGGCGCTTCGAGACGCTCTCCGCCGCCCCCGCGGACGCCGAGCTCGACGCGCTGGCGGCGATCGAGGTCGTCCCGCGGGCGGTCGTCGCCCCGGAGCTCGCCGAGCCGGCCGCGGGCCGCTGACCTCCCCGGCGGCGGGTACGCCGCGCGGCGGTGAGGATGCCCGGCTCCGGCCGTGGCGCCCTCGCCGGTCGCCGGCGCTTTCACTGTTTGTCGCACCCGTACGCCGGGTGAGCCGCCTCCCGCATTCACTTTCCGTCCTGGCCCGCGCCGCCCTGTGAACCGTCGCCGAGGGACCCGGACCGACTCCTCGACACGATCCGCTCGCGCGCGCCGCCTCCCCTCGATTTTCACCCCAAAATTGTTGGCGCAAATTTAACGTGGAGCCATCCCGTCAATGTTGTCTCGCGGAGTCCACAAAGGCCAATTCGCGGGCCCGTTTTCGGGTTTGACCCGGGTTCCGCGTGACGTCGGTCAAGCCTCAGGCTCGACGGAAGGGTGCGCCGATAGCGCGCGGCGTCCATTTGCCGCACGAGCGCCACGCAAACATTTCGTTTGCCCGATTTCCGAAAAGCCGGGGAATTTTAGTAGGTTGTAATTTTCGATTGGAGCGGTCAGTCTCCGCGGCACCCGGAGGACGGAATGAACGATATGGGCTCCGAAGTGCTCGGCCTGGAGACCAAGGGTGTCTCCCGCCGTGACTTCATCAAGGTCTGCACCACCGCGGCGGCGGCCGTGGGCCTCCCGGCCTGGGCCGGCGAGAAGATGGCGGAGAACGTGGCCAAGGGAAGGAAGCCCTCGGTCATCTGGCTCCACTTCCAGGAATGCACCGGCTGCACCGAGTCGCTGCTCCGCACGAGCCACCCGGACGTCGGCGCGCTCATCCTCGACCTCGTCTCGGTCGACTACCACGAGACCTTGTTCGCGGCGGCCGGCCGCCAGATCGAGGAGGCGCTCGAGAAGGCCCTGCACGAGAACGAGGGCAAGTTCGTCCTCGTCGTCGAGGGCGCGATCCCGGAGAAGGACGGCGGCATCTACTGCCAGGTCGGCGGCAAGAAGGCGATCGACACGCTCAACGCCGTCGCCGCCAAGGCCGGCGCGATCATCGCGATCGGCTCGTGCGCGTCGTGGGGCGGCGTCCCGTCCGCGGCGCCGAACCCGACCGGCGCGACCGGCGCGCCGCAGATCCTGAAGGGCAAGACGGTCGTCACGCTGCCCGGCTGCCCGGCGAACCCCTACAACCTGCTCGGCACCGTGCTGCAGTACGCGACCTTCGGCACGCTCCCGGCGCTCGACGACCTCGGCCGCCCGAAGTTCGCCTACGGCCGCGTCATCCACGAGGACTGCCAGCGCCGCCCGCACTTCGACGCCGGCCGGTTCGCGCAGGCGTTCGGGGACGAGGGGCACCGCAACGGCTACTGCCTCTACAAGCTCGGCTGCAAGGGCCCCCAGACCCACGCCAACTGCTCGCTGCTCGACTTCTGCGAGGTGCCCGGCGCGTGGCCGGTCGGCATCGGCCACCCCTGCGTCGGCTGCACCGAGCAGGGCGTCGGCTTCACCGTGCCCATCTACACGAACCTGCCCGTCCAGAACCCGACGGCCCCCATGGCCTACCCCGCCATCCACCCCGACCACACGGTGCTCGGCAAGAGCGCCCTCGCCGTCGGCGTGGGCAGCGCCGTCGTCGGCGCCATCGTCGGCGCGGGCGTCGTCGCGACGCGGAAGATCAGCGCCGACTCCGAGAAGACCGAGGGGAAGGAGTAGCCCCCCATGCGCATCTCACGACGAGACCTGCTCAAGGGAGCGGCCGTTGCGGGAGCGACCACCGCGCTCGCCGGGACCGCGTCCGCTCGAGAAGCCGTCGAGCCGCGCCCCCAGGCGGTGGGGATGCTCTTCGACGCCACCCTGTGCGTCGGCTGCCGCGCCTGCCAGAGCGCGTGCAAGCGCGCCAACAAGCTGCCGGTGGACCTCGAGACCGGCGAGACCGGCGGCCAGTACGACGCGCCCCGCGACCTCAACAGCAGCACGAAGAACGTCATCAAGGCGGTCGAGGCGGCGAACGGCCCGACCTACATGAAGCAGCAGTGCATGCACTGCGTCGACCCGTCCTGCGTGTCGGTCTGCATGATGGGCGCCCTCCACAAGGAGGGCGAGGGGAAGAAGAAGCTCCCCGGCGAGCGCGCCGGCAGCGGCATCGTCGTCTACGACAAGAACACCTGCGTCGGCTGCCGCTACTGCCAGATCGGCTGCGCGTTCAACGTGCCGAAGTTCGAGTGGTTCGACGCGTTCCCGCTCATCGTGAAGTGCGAGCTGTGCCGGCACCGCGCCGACCCGAAGCAGGAGGGGCTCCTCTCCATCGCGAACCCGGCCTGCTGCGAGGTCTGCCCCCGCGAGGCGGTCGTCTACGGCCGCCGCGAGGAGCTGCTCGCCGAGGCGAAGCGGCGCATCGCCGCCTCCCCCGCGCGCTACCAGCAGCACGTCTACGGCGAGAAGGAGGGCGGCGGCACCCAGGTGCTGTACCTCGCCCCCGCGGGCGTCTCGTTCACGCAGCTCGGGCTGCCGGAGCTGCCGGACCGCTCCCAGGCCTCGTTCTCGGAGAGCGTCTCCCACGCCCCGTACCTGCACGGCGTCACGCCGGTCGCGCTGTACCTCGGCATGGCCGCGCTCATCGCGCGGAACCGGAAGAGGGAAGAGGCGGCCGAGCACCGCGAGGAGGGCAAGTAGATGAGCGCCCACGATCATCCGAAGGCCATCGGCGGGAGCCTGCTCGACCGCTCGATGCTGGTGCTGCTCGCGCTGTTCGGCGTCGCCGCCGTGGTGATGGCCTACCGCTTCTTCGCCGGCGTCGGGCCGGTGTCGAACATGACGGACGGCTTCACCTGGGGCATCTGGGAGCCGGTGAACGTCGTCGTCTTCACCGGCATCGGCGCGGGCGCGTACTCGGTCGGCCTGCTCTGCTACCTCCTCAACAAGGGCCAGTACCACGGCCTCGTGCGGCCGGCGGTGCTCGTCGGCGCCATCGCCTACACGCTGGGCGGCAGCTCGATCATGATCGCGCTCGGCCGGTACTGGAACTCGTACCTGCTGCCGTGGATCCCCTGGTGGAACCTCAGCTCCGCGCTGCTCGAGGTCGCCATCTGCGTCATCGTCTACGTGACGGTGCTGTGGATCGAGGTGCTGCCCTCGATCCTCGACGGCGCCGCCGCGAGCCGCTCGCCGCGCTGGGCGGCCATCGGCAAGACCTGGGGCCCGCGGCTCGCGAAGGCGATGCCCTACATCATCGCGCTCGCGATCCTGCTCCCCACGATGCACCAGAGCTCCCTCGGCGGCCTGATGCTGATCGCCGGCCCCAAGATCCACCCGCTCTGGCACACGGCGCTCCTGCCCACGCTGTTCCTCGTCTCCTGCCTGTCCATGGGGTTCGGCGCGGTCGTGGCGCTCGTCACGATCCTGAACCTCACCTGGAACGCCAAGCACGACCCGAAGCTCTTCGCGGACATGTCCAAGGTGAACGCGGGCATGCTGCTCTTCTACGTGGTGCTCCGCGTGGCGGACGTGGTTTGGAGCGGCAAGCTCCGCTTCCTCGCGCTCGACTTCCCCACGCTCCTGTTCGTGGCCGAGCTCGCGCTCTTCCTCGCCCCCGCGCTCATGTTCCTCTCGCCGCGCGTGCAGCGGAACAAGGGCCGGATGTTCGGGGCGGCGCTGCTCGCCGTCGCGGCGGGCGCCGCGTACCGCGTCGACGCCTACCTCACCATGTACCGCCCGGCCGGGTGGACCGCGGACGGCAAGCCCATCGCCGCCGGCTGGAACTACTGGCCGTCGCTGGGCGAGACGATCGTCACGGTGGGCATGGCGGCCGTCGGCGTCGCGCTCTTCATCTTCGTCTCCCGCAAGTTCCCCGTCGTGGTCGTCGAGGACGTCCGCGACGAGCACACCCACGTCGGCAGCGGCCCCGCGAAGGCCGCCGCCAGCCGCTAGGCAGAGAGGTGAACGTCCATGGGTAAGCTCATCACCATCGACCCCGTCACTCGGATCGAGGGCCACCTCCGCATCGACGTCGAGGTGGACGGCGGGGCGGTCAAGAACGCCTGGTCCTCCGGGACCATGTGGCGCGGCATCGAGACCATCCTGCAGGGCCGCGATCCGCGCGACGCCTGGGTGTTCACGCAGCGCATCTGCGGCGTGTGCACCACCGTGCACGCGATCGCCTCGGTGCGCAGCGTCGAGAACGCGCTCGGCCTCGAGATCCCGCTCAACGCGCAGCTCATCCGCAACGTGATCATGAGCGCCCACGCGCTCCACGATCACATCGTCCACTTCTACGCGCTCTCCGCGCTCGACTGGGTGGACGTGGTCGCCGCGCTGAAGGCGGACCCGGAGAAGGCGGCGAACCTCGCCGACTCGCTCGGCCTGCAGTGGGCGGGCAACTCCAAGCACGCCCTCAAGGCGGTGAAGGAGAAGGTGGCGGGCTTCGTCGCGGCCGGCCAGCTCGGCATCTTCACCAACGGCTACTGGGGCCACCCGGCGATGAAGCTCCCGCCGGAGGTGAACCTCCTCGCCGTCGCGCACTACCTGCAGGCGCTCGACGTGCAGCGCAAGGCGAACCAGGTCGTCGCGATCCTCGGCTCGAAGACGCCGAACATCCAGAACCTCGCGGTGGGCGGCGTCGCGAACGCCATCAACCTGGACAGCCCCGCGGCGCTCAACATGGAGAAGCTGTACCAGGTGAAGACGCTCCTCGAGGAGGTCGTCACCTTCGTGCAGCAGGTCTACCTGCCGGACGTCGCGGCCATCGCGGCGAGCTACCCGGACTGGCTCAAGTACGGCGCGGGCGTGACGAACTACCTCGCCGTGCCGGACATGCCGACCGACGTGAAGATGACCCGGTTCGACCTGCCCGGCGGCGTCATCTGGAACGGCGATCTCTCGAACGTGAAGCCGGTCGCGAGCTGGAACGACGACTACCTGAAGCAGAACGTCACGGAGTCGATCGCCCGCGCCTACTACGAGGGCGACACCGTCCGCCAGCCGTGGGAGGGCCAGACGAACCCGAAGTACACGGGTGAGTGGAAGGCGGAGACGCCCGCGCCCGAGAAGTACACGTGGGTGAAGGCGCCGCGCCTCGAGGGCAAGCCCGTGCAGGTGGGCCCGCTCGCGCAGGTGCTCGTCGGCTACGCCGGCGGCCACGAGAGCATCAAGAAGTGGGCGGACTTCTGCCTCGGCACCGCCGGCAAGATCGCGGGCGTGAAGCTCACGCCGGCGGTCCTGCACTCGACGCTCGGCCGCCACGCCGCCCGCGCGATCCGCGCGGCGACCATGGGCGAGCTCGCGCTCAAGCACTGGAAGCTCCTCGTCGAGAACATCGGCAAGGGCGACACGGCGATCTTCGTCGACCCGATGAAGAACCTGAAGCCCGGCACGTACAAGGGCGTCGGCTTCCACGAGGCGCCGCGCGGCACGCTCTCGCACTGGTCGGTCATCGAGACCGACGGCAAGACGATGAAGCTCGCCAACTACCAGGCGGTCGTGCCGTCCACCTGGAACGCCGGCCCGCGCGACGCGAAGGATCAGCTCGGCCCCTACGAGAAGTCGCTCGTCGGGAACCCGATCGCCGACCCGAAGCTCCCGCTCGAGGCGCTCCGCACGATCCACTCGTTCGATCCGTGCCTCGCCTGCGCGATCCACACCGTGGACGCGGAGGGCGAGGAGCTCGCGCGGGTGAAGGTGCTGTAGCCACGAGCCTTTCCGTGGCCGCTCGCCCCGAGCTGTCGAAGGGCGAGCGGCGCGCGGCCGGCACGCGCGGTAGAACCGATCCCGTCCCGGACTCCCTCCCGGGGCGGGATTCTCTTTCGACGCAGGAGCCTCATGTCCCCCCGCATCGCCGTCATCGGCATCGGCAACGTGCTCACCGGCGACGACGCCGTGGGCCCGCACGTGGTCCGCGTGTTCGAGGCGCGCCACGCGGTCCCGCCCGACGTGCAGGTGATGGACGCCGGCACCCCCGGCTACGACCTCACCGCGTTCATCGCCGGGCTCGAGGGGCTCGTCCTCGTGGACGCGGTGAAGGCGAAGGCCGCGCCGGGCACGCTGCGCGTCTACGACAAGGAGGAGCTGCTGCACAAGGCGCCGGTCCTCGCCATGAGCCCGCACGAGCCCGGAGTCCGCGAGGCCCTCATGAACGCGGAGTTCATGGGCGTCTCTCCGAGGACGGTGAAGCTCGTCGGCGTGGTCCCGGCGAGCGTGGCGACCGGGATCGGCCTCTCGCCGGAGGTGCGCGCGGCGATCGACGGCGCCGTCGCCCAGGTCGCGAAGGAGCTCGCGGCGCTCGGGGTGGCGGTGACGGAACGCGTTCCGCCGGCAGCGCCGGATCTGTGGTGGGAGAAGCCGCGGGGGTGAAGGCGAGGCACGGCCGGCGCCGCGCCGCGCCGTTATGAGAGCCGGAGACGATGCGGACCGATCCCCTACAGCGCGCGCCCGCCGGTCGGCGCCTGACCGTGAGCGGCACGGTCCAGGGCGTCGGCTTCCGGCCCTTCGTGTACCGGCTCGCGCACGCGCTCGGGCTCGCGGGGCGCGTGCGGAACGACGCGTCCGGCGTGACGGTCGAGGCGTTCGGACCTGCCGCCGCGCTCGACGAGCTCGAGCGGCGGCTCCGGAGCGACCGGCCGCCGGCGGCGGTCATCGAGACGCTCTCGAGCGAGCCCATCGCGGCGGAAGGGCTGGAGGGGTTCGAGATCGTCGCGAGCGGCCCCGCCGCCGAGCGGCGCGCGGCCATCCCGCCCGACCTCGCCACCTGCGCCGCCTGCGAGCGAGAGGTCTTCGACCCGCGCGACCGCCGCCACCGCTACCCGTTCACGAACTGCACGGACTGCGGCCCGCGCTTCACCATCGCGCACGGCGCCCCCTACGACCGGCCGGCCACGACCATGGCCGGGTTCACGATGTGCCCGGCGTGCGCGCGCGAGTACGCCGATCCTCTCGACCGCCGCTTCCACGCGCAGCCGAACGCCTGCCCCGCCTGCGGGCCGCGCGTGCGTGTCGTCGCGCGCGACGGCTCGGCGGTCGAGGTGACGGATCCCATCGGCCAGGTCGGCCGCGCGCTCGCCGCGGGCGCCATCGCCGCGGTGAAGGGCCTCGGCGGCTTTCACCTCGCCTGCGACGCGACCTCGAGCACGGCGGTCGCGACGCTGCGCGCCCGCAAGCGCCGCGAGGAGAAGCCGCTCGCGGTGATGGTCCGCGACCTCGCCGCGGCGCGTGCGCTCGCGGACATCGGCGAGGCGGAGGAGGCGCTGCTCGCCTCGGTCGAGCGCCCCATCGTGCTGTGCCGCCGACGACCGGAAGCGGCCCTCGCGCGGGAGCTCGCGCCGGACAGCCCGCTCGTGGGCCTCCTCCTCCCCTACGCGCCGCTCCACCACCTCCTCCTCGAGGCCGCGGGCCGGCCGCTCGTGATGACGAGCGGCAACCTCTCGGAGGAGCCCATCGCCTTCGAGGACGACGAGGCGGTCCGGCGGCTCGGCGGCATCGCCGACCTCTTCCTCGTGCACGACCGGCCCATCGCCTCGCGCTGCGACGACTCGGTCGCGCGGACCATCGCGGGCCAGCCGCTCGTCATGCGCCGCTCGCGCGGCTACGTCCCGCGCCCGGTGATCGTCCACCGCCGCTTCGCGCGCCCCGTCCTCGCGGTCGGCGCGCAGCTCAAGAACACGTTCTGCCTCGCGCGCGGCGACGAGGCGGTGCTCGGGCCGCACGTCGGCGACCTCGACAACCTCGAGACCTATGCGGCGTTCGAGGCGGCCATCGCGCGGCTCGAGGGGTTCCTCGCGCTGCGCCCCGAGGTCGTGGCCTGCGATCTCCACCCGCTCTACGTCTCGACCCGCTACGCCCGCGAGCGCGCCGCCGCGCTCGGCGTCCCGCTCGTCGAGGTGCAGCACCACCACGCGCACGCCGCGGCCGCCATGGCCGAGCACGGCCTCGACGGCCCGGTGCTCGCGCTCGCCTGGGACGGCACCGGCCTCGGCCCGGACGGCACCGCCTGGGGCGGCGAGCTCCTCCTCGCCGAGCGCGGCCGCTTCGAGCGCCTCGCCACGTTCCGGCCGCTCGCCCTCGCCGGCGGCGACCGCGCCATCCGCGAGCCGTGGCGCCTCGCGCTCGCGGCGCTGCTCGACGCCTTCGGAGAGGACGCGCCGGTCGCGGACCTCCCGCTCTTCCGCGCGGTCCCCGCGGCCGAGCTCGCCGTCGTGCGCCGCCTGCTCGCGACCGGCCTCAACTCGCCGCGCGCCCACGGCGTGGGCCGCGCCTTCGACGCCGCCGGCGCGCTCGCGCTCGGCCGTGGCGTCTCCCATTACGAGGGGCAGGTCGCGCTCGCGCTCGACAACGCCGCCGGCTCGGCGAGCTCGTGCGAGGCGCCCTACCCGTTCGACGTCGACACGGGCGCCCCCGTCGCGGAGCTCGACCTGCGCCCGCTCTGGCGCGCCCTCGTCGCGGACGTCCTCGCCGGCACCGCGCCCGCGGCGATCTCGGCCCGCTTCCACGCCACGCTCTCCCGCGCCGGCGCCGAGCTCGTCCGGCACGCCAGCCGGGCGACCGGGCGGCTGCCCGTGGTGCTCACCGGCGGCTGCTTCCAGAACGCCCGGCTGACCGAGGGCCTCCTCGGCGAGCTTTCGGCGGATTTCGCGGTATACCCACACGGTCAGGTGCCCCCCGGCGACGGTGGGATCGCGCTCGGCCAGGCGCTCGTCGCGGACGCGCGCGCGCACCCGTAATCGGAGAGCCCAACACATGTGCCTCGGCGTTCCAGGGAAGGTCCTCGCCATCGACGGGATGAGCGCGACGGTGGACTTCTTCGGCGTGAGGAAGGAGCTCCGCCTCGACATCGTGGACGAGCCGGTGTCGGTCGGGGACTACGTCCTGAACCACGTCGGCTTCGCCATCCGGCGCATCCCGCCCGACGAGGTGCAGGAGACGCTCGCGCTGTTCGACCAGATCCTCGACGTCTCCGGCGCGAAGGCGGACCTCATGGCCGCCGACGTGCGGGGCGAGATCGCGGCGGCGAAGCACAAGGAGTAGCGAGCCGCCGGCGCGGCGCTCCGGCGAGCGCGCGGTGGCGTGGAGACCCCATGGCAGCGAAGGATCTCTTCCAGGAGCTCAAGTTCCGCGACCCGGTGCGCGCGCGCGCCCTCTCCGAGGCGATCGGGCACGAGGTCGCTGCGCTCGGGCGGCGCGTCTCGGTCATGCACGTGTGCGGCAGTCACGAGCAGGCCATCGCGCGCTTCGGCCTGCGCGCCGTGCTGCCGCCGGACCTCGAGCTCATCATGGGCCCGGGCTGCCCGGTCTGCGTCACCGACGGCCCCGAGGTGGACGAGGCGGTCGCGCTCGCGGTCCAGGGCGCGCGCGTGTGCACCTACGGTGACATGCTGCGCCTACCCGGGACCGCGCGGTCGCTCGCGGACGCCCAGGCCGAGGGCGCCAAGGTCGACGTCGTCTACTCCGTGTCCCAGGCGCTCGAGCTCGCCGAGAAGCACCCCGCGGACGAGGTGGTCTTCCTCGGCTCCGGCTTCGAGACCACGGCGGTCGCCACCGCGGCGGTGGCGCTCGCGAACCCGCCGAAGAACTTCTCCATCCTGTCGGTGCACAAGTACGTCCCGGCCGCGATGAACGTCGTCGCCGAGAGCCCGGAGACGAACATCGAGGGCTACATCGCGGCGGGCCACGCCGCCATCATCACCGGCTGGGGCATCTTCGAGCCGTTCGCCGCGCGCACCGGCAAGCCGGTGGTGGTCGCCGGCTTCGAGCCGCTCGACATCCTCGCCGCGATCCTCAAGCTCACCGAGCTCATGCGCGCCGGGAAGCCCGAGGTCGCGAACGTCTACCCGCGCTGCGTGACGAAGGAGGGCAACCTCGCCGCGCAGCGCTCGCTCTGGAAGGTGTTCCGCCCGGTGACCGGCAGGTGGCGCGGCATCGCCGAGGTCCGCGATGGGAACCTCGACCTCACGCCCGAGTACGCGCACCTCGACGCGCGCAAGCGCTTCCGCATCGACACCTCGCCGGTGCGCGACGAGGAGGCCGAGGAGGCCGCGAAGGGCTGCATCTGCGGCTCGATCATGCTCGGCCTCGCGAACCCGGGCGACTGCGCGCTGTTCGGCAGGGCCTGCGTCCCCGAGTCGCCGGTGGGCGCCTGCATGGTGTCGTCGGAGGGGCAGTGCCGCATCTGGCACACCTACGGCGGCGTCCCGGATCTCAGGAAGGTGGGGACCTAGATGGAGAAGCCCCAGGCGAAGATCGGGCTCAAGCACGGCTCGGGCGGGCGCGCGATGCGCCAGCTCATCGAGGACGTGTTCCTCACCCTCGCCTCCCCGGTGGACGGCATCGGCCTCTCGGCGCTCGACGACGGCGCGGCCATCCGCGTCGGCGATCGCTGGCTCGTCGTCACCACCGACTCCCACGTCGTGCACCCCATCTTCTTCCCGGGCGGCGACATCGGTCGGCTCAGCGTCTCCGGCACCGTGAACGACCTCGCCATGATGGGCGCGACCGAGCCGCTCGGCCTCACCTGCGCGGTGGTGCTCGAGGAGGGCTTCCCGCGCGCCGACCTGGAGCGCGTCGTGGCCTCGATGCGCGAGACGGCGCGCGAGGCGAACGCGCCCATCGTCACCGGCGACACCAAGGTGATGGGCAAGGGCGAGGTGGACGGGATCGTCCTCAACACGACCGGCGTCGCGCTCGCCGATCGCGTCGTCAGCGACGCGGGCCTGCGCGCCGGAGACCTCGTCATCGTCACCGGCACCATCGGCGACCACGGCATGGCCATCATGTCGCGCCGCCACGACCTGCGGCTCGAGGGCGACCTCCGCTCCGACGTGGCGCCGCTCAACGGGCTCGTCCGCGAGGCGCTCCGCGCCGGCGGCGAGGACGTGGTGGCGATGAAGGACCCGACCCGCGGCGGCGTCGCGGGCGTGCTCCACGAGATGGCCGCGAAGGGCAAGGTCGGCATCGTCATCGACGAGACCGCGCTGCCGGTGCGCGACGAGGTGCGCGCCGCGGGCGAGATGATCGGCATCGACCCGCTCCTCGTCGCGAACGAGGGCAAGGCGGTCATCGGCGTGCGGGCGCGCTCGGCGGACAAGGTCCTCGCCGCGCTGCGGGCCCATCCGCTGGGCGCCTCGGCGATCGTCATCGCCACCGCCATCGGCGAGCGGCCCGGCGCGGTCATCCTCGACACCGGGTTCGGCAAGCGCATGCTCGCGGAGCCCGAGGGCGAGCTCCTCCCGCGGATCTGCTAGGCGCGGAATGCACGAGTACTCCCTCGTCGAGGCGCTCGTCACCCGCGTGGAGGCGGAGGCGAAGAAGCGCGACGCGATCGCGGTGCACAAGCTCTCCGTCCGCGTGGGCGAGCTCTCGGGCGTCGATCCCGAGCTCTTCCAGACCGCCTACGAGACGTTCCGCGCGGGCACGATCTGCGCGGGCGTCCCGCTCACCCTCACCCGCGTCGCGGCGAGCTGGTCCTGCCCGCGCTGCAGGACGCCCATCGCGCGCGGCGCCATCCTGCGCTGCCCGGCCTGCGACACGCCCGGCAAGCTCGACGACGGCTCCGACGCGCTGACCCTCGACGGCATCGAGATGGAGGTCCCCTGATGTGCACGACCTGCGGCTGCGGCGACACCGAGCTCGTCCCGGTGGAGCTCCACGAGAAGATCCTGGCCGGGAACGACCGCGCCGCGCGCCACAACCGCGAGCACTTCCTCGAGGCGCGCGTCCTCGCCCTGAACCTCATGGGCTCGCCCGGCGCGGGCAAGACCGCCGTGCTCGAGGCGACCGCGAAGGCCGCGGCCGCGAAGGGCTGGAGGCTCGGCGCCGTCTCCGCCGATCTCGCGACCGACAACGACGCGCGCCGGCTCCAGAAGGCGGGCATCCCCTCGAAGGCAATCACCACCGGCCAGGCCTGCCACCTGGACGCCGAGCTCGTGCACCGCTCGCTCCACGACTTCCCCTGGCGCGACACCGACATGTTCTTCATCGAGAACGTCGGCAACCTCGTCTGCCCGGCCATCTACGACCTGGGCCAGGCGGCCAACGTGGTGGTGCTCTCCGTCACCGAGGGCGAGGACAAGCCGCTCAAGTACCCGGTGATGTTCAACGCCGCCGACCTCGTGCTGCTCACGAAGTGCGATCTCGTCCCGCACCTCGACGTCGAGCTCGCCAAGATCCACGACGCGCTCGCGCGCGTGATGCCGCGGCCGCGGGTGATCGAGGTCTCCGCCCGCACCGGCCAGGGGATGGACGCGTGGGTGGCGTGGCTCGAGGAGCTGCGCGACGGGATCGGCCTCGGCGGCGCGGACGCGTATGCCCACGGCCACGAGCACTCGCACGCGCATTCGCACGAGCACGCCCACGGTGACGAGCGCCACTCGCATGCCCACTCCCACGACGGGCACGAGCACGAGCACGGCAGCGCGGATCACCACGGGCACGCCCGCGGCGGGAAGCACGACCACGACTGAGCGCCGCGCTCAGTCAGTCGCTCCGCGCGACCCGCCCACCCTCACCCTCCCGAGCGCCCGCTCGAAGGCGTCGAGGTCCGCGATGGCCTGCACGCGCGGCGCTCCGGCCTGCGCTGCGGCGTCCGCCCCGGCCCCGCCGACCCACACCTCCACGCTCGCTGGCAGCTCGCGCGCGACCGCGGCGACGGCCTCGAGGGCCTGCGGCGAGGCACCCCCGGTGAGGCCGAGCACGACCACGCGCGCGGCGGCGTACTGCGCCGCGGCGACGACCTCCGCGGCGGGGAGGCTCGGTCCGAGGTAGATCGCGCCGAGGCCCGCGATCGCGGCCACGAGCGCGGCGGCGAGCGTCCCGAGCTCGTGCAGCTCGCCCTCGGGCGTCGCGAGCACGAGGCGGGGCGCGTTCTCGTGGATGGGCTGCAGCCGCACGAGCGCGCCGAGCAGGCTCCGCAGCTCCGAGGAGACGAGGTGCTCCTGCGTGACGGAGAGCCGCCCCTCGTGCCACCCCTCGCCGACGGCGCGCAGGAGCGGGAGGGCCACGTCGCGCGCGAGCGCGTGAGCGGGGAGGACCGCGGCGAGGTGGGAGAGCTCGCGGCGGAACGCGGCGGGCTCGAAGCGCTCGATCGCCGCCCGCAAGCTCGCGAGATCGACCGGCGCTCCGGGGCGCAGGAGCTCCGGCTCGCCTCCTCCCGAGGCGACCAGCGCGCGGAGCTCGTCCAGAGGCAGCGCCGCGATGCGCCCGATCGCGTGCCCGCGCCCGACCGCCTGCGCGAGGAGCCGGAGCCGCTCCACGTCCTCCTCGGAGTAGAGCCTCCCGCGCTCGTCGCGCTGCGGCTCGACCACCCGGTAGCGCCGCTCCCACGCACGCAGCGTGTCGACCGAGATCCCGGTCAGCCTCGACACCGCGCGGATGGGGTAGCGCAGCGAGCTCATCCCGGGTGCCGATAACGTCGCCGCGTGCGCACGTCCAGCGGCTGCCCGCGATCTGTCACTTGCCCATCCAGGGGCCCAGGCTCCCGCCGCGGGGCGCGCGTCCTGGGGAGCGCTCGGAGCGCGCCGGCGCGATGCGGCTCGGTTCGGTCAGCCCACTCGCGGGGCGATGAAGCGCCTGGCACGAAGTGTTGCCGGGGCGGCGCTCCGGCTTCACCGGGCGACGCGCGCGCCGCTCACACCGCCCGCGGCACGAGGTCGCCCGCGTCCGGCAGCACGAGGACGGTCGCCTCGCGTCCGACGCGCTCGCGGGCGCTCGCGATCGCGGCCGCGAGGTCGGGCGCGAAGGTCGCGTAGGTCTCGCGCACCGTCGCCTCGTCCATCCCGGAGACGAGCAGCACCGTCGCGCCGGCGGGCAGGTAGCGCCGCACGCCGAGCTCGAAGATCCCCTCGTTCACGACCTGCAGCGGACCGGTGCCCTCCGGGCACTCCGCCGCCACGATCACCACGCCGCCCTCGCGGAGCAGCAGCCCCGCGGGCGGGATGAGCTTCGAGGCCTGGTAGAGCGAGCCCGACACCGGCAGCGGCGCGGAGACGATCACCACGTCCGCCTTCGGCGCCTCGACCTCGCACCAGGGCCGCGCGAGGCGGACGCCCTCGCGGTGGGCGTAGACGACGTCGCCCGCGACCGCGCCCACGATCGTGCCGCCCGCCTCGACGACATTCACGAGGTAGGTGTCGCGACCGATCCGCCGCACCGCCTCCTCGAGATCCTCGCGGCACGGGTTCCCGTCGGCGCGGCCGAGCGCCGAGGTCTCCTCCGCCTTGAGCCGGTGGTTCTGGCGGATGTCCACGTCGTGGCCGAGCCCGGGGAAGATCCCCTTCGCGCCTCCGCCCCAGCCCGCGAAGTAGTGCGGCTTCACGCGGCCCGTCGAGACGATGAGGTCCGCCTCGGCGACGCAGCGGTTCACCCGGATGCGCGTGCCGCGGCTCGTCCGGCCCATCTCCACCATCGACGCGTCGTCGCGGGCGTCGTGGTTCACCACCCGGTGCCGGCCGAGGACGGCGGCGGGCAGGCCGAGCCGCTCGAGCGGCTTGGGGCCGTGCGTCCCGTTCGCCACCGCGATCGTGAGGTGGTCGTCCGGTACCGCGCCGAGCGCGCGCCGAACCGCCGCGAAGAGCTCCGCGCGCGGCTCGTCGCGCGAGGCGTCGCTCACGATCACCACCACGCGCGTGCGCGCCGTCGCGACCGTCGCGAGCGGACGCGCGCCGACGGGATGGGCGAGCGCTGCGTCGATCGCCGCCTCGAGATCCGGCACGGGGGGCGGAGTGGGCGGGAGGAGCACGCGCGCGCCGGGGAGGTCCGGGAGCGCGAGGGGGCGGGTGCCGTAGCCGAGGAGGACGGTCACGGGGGCATTGTACGTCCGCGGGCGCGAGCGGGCGCAATGGCGACCGACCGCCCGTGGTTCGACAGGCTCACCACGAGCGGTGCGTGCAGTCGAGCCTGTCGAAGGGCGAGCGCGCCACGACCGCCCTCGAGCTGACCGTCACGTCCGAGCCGGCGCTCCGGGCTCCACGGACCGCGCCGGCGCGTCGCCGTTCGCCACGTCCGCGGCAGGGAGCGCCGCGGCGATGCGGCGGCGCACCTCGTCCTTGAGCCGGCCCGCGTCCTCGGGCCTCAGGCCGGCGGTGGGGACCGGCTCGAGGATGCGCGCGTAGGCGCGGCACGGCCGGACCCACGGGCTCCCCTTCGGCATGCCCTGCGCCGCACCGTGCACCGCGACCGGCAGGATCGGCACCCCCGCCTCGATCGCGAGCCGGAACGCGCCCGACTTGAAGGGCAGGAGCTTCGCGCTCGTGCTCCGCGTCCCCTCCGGGAAGATCATCACGTTCATGCCGCGCTCGAGGTAGCGGCGCGCCTTCGCGAGCGCCTCGCCGCCGCTCTCCGAGTCGCCGCGCCGGACCGGGATGTCGCCCGAGAGGCGGAACATCCAGCCGACCCAGGGCACCTTGAAGAGCGACTCCTTCGCGATCCACTTCATCTCGCGAGGGAGCTTCGAGAGCATGAGGATGTCCAGCATCGACTGGTGGTTCGCGACGACCACGTACGCCTGCCGCCCGCGCGGCCAGCGCCCCTCGATGCGCAGCCGCCAGGGCGGGAACGTCCGCGTGACGGCCACGGCGACGAGCCGCGAGAAGCGGCCCGCGACCGCGCGGTTCCGGTCGAACGGGAACGTGACGGCGAAGAGCAGCACCTGCAGCGGCAGCGCGAGCAGGATGACGAGGCCGGTGAAGAAGTAGCCGATCGCGGCGATGACGGGCACGGGCGAATGGTCCTGAGCGGACGTCACCGTCCGGTCACGGCGGCGACGGGCACGGCGGGGGGTGAGAGCTCGGGGCGGGCGAGATGGTGCTGCGTCTTCGCCTGGAAGAGGGCCGCCACCGAGAGGAGGCGCCCCTCCTCGAGCGGAGGCCCGACGAGCTGCAGCGAGAGGGGCAGCTTGCCGGAGAAGCCCATCGGGAGCGCCACCGCCGGGAGCCCGGCCACGTTGCCGGCCGCGCCGAGGGGGTCGGGGCTCTCCGAGATGGCGTCGAAGTTCTCCTCGACGCGCGGCGGCACGAAGGGGACGTTGGGCGCGAGGACGAGGTCGAAGCGCGAGAAGAAGCCGGCCAGCGCGCGCTGGATCTCGCCGCGGACGCGCATCGCGCGGACGTAATCCGAGGCGTTCGCCTTCGGCAGGTAGTCCTCGGGGCTCTTCGTGCGGTGCGAGGCGTCGGCGAGCTCGCGCGTGCGGCCGGAGCGGATGAGCTCCTCGAAGGCGGTCGCCGCCTCCGCCTCGATGAGGAACCCGGCGAGCGCCTCGTACGGGAGGTCCGGGAGCGCCGCGGGCTCGAGGAGCGCGCCCGCCTCGCGCAGCACTCCCTCCGCCGCGGCGAACGCCTCGCGCGCGCCGGCCGCGGGCTCGGGCGGCTTGTCGGGGAAGCCGAGCACCGCGACCCGGAGCCCCCGCGCCACCTCGGGACGGATCCGCTTGACCGGGGGCGACGAGATGGCGCTCGGGTCGCGCGCGTCAGGCCCCGCGATGACGTCGAGCACGAGCGCGCAATCCCGCGCGCTGCGCGCCATCGGCCCGAGCTTGTCCATCGTGTACGAGAGCGCCATCGCGCCGTGGCGCGGGACGACCCCGTACGTCGGGCGGAGCCCCGTCACGCCGCAGAACGCCGACGGCCAGGTGATGGAGCCCCAGGTCTCCGAGCCGATGGCGAACGCGACGAGCCCCGCCGCCACCGCCGAGCCGGCGCCCGAGGACGACCCGCCCGCCCATCGCGCGAGATCCCACGGCGTGCGGCACGGGCCGTTCAGGGCCGCCTCGCCGGTGTGATAGCCGAGCCCGCCCGCGAGCTCGACCATGGAGAGCTTGCCGAGCAGCACCGCTCCCGCCTGCGAGAGCCGCGTGACGATCGCCGCGTCGCGCTCGGGCACGCGGCCCGCGTAGGGCGCCGCGCCGAAGGTGGTGCGGATCCCCTTCGTGTCGACGAGGTCCTTGAGGCCGTACGGCACGCCGTGCAGCGGCCCGCGCCAGCGGCCGGCGGCGAGCTCCGCCTCCGCCGCGCGCGCCTCGGCCAGCGCGCGCTCCGGCGTCACTGTGACGAAGCAGCCGAGCCGCGCCGCGTACGCGTCGATGCGCGCGAGGTACGCCTCGGCGAGCTCGACCGGCGAGAGCTCGCGGGCGCGGAGCTTCTGGGAGAGCGCCTGGACTCCGGAGAACAGGACGTCGTCGGAGACGGCCACGCTAGGCTCCCGGGCGCGCCGGGGCGGCGCGGAAGACGAAGGCGGGCTCGGCGTCGAGGGCGAGCGGGAACGCGCGCAGCGGCGCGATCACGTCCGGGCCTGGAGCGGCGCGGGCGGGCGCAGGGGCGGGCGGCGCGCCGGAGGGGTCCGCTCCCTGGCTCGGGGCGCCGGGCGCGGCGGCGTGCACGCCCGCGCAGCCCGCGGCGAGCGCGGGGGCGAGCGCCATGATCCGCAGGAAGTCGCGGCGAGGTGTCGCGGTCACGGCCGGTTGGCTGTCGTCCATGCCGCGTTCCTAGCACAGCGGGGCGCCGCCCGCCGCCGCCTCCGCCGGGACAGGTGCTAACATCTCGCCTGCGTGCCCGAGCTCGCGCCGATCCCCCTGCCCTTCCTCGGCCTCGACTCGGTGGAGACCCTCCGCCGGATGGCGGACGCGCTCCCGGACGGGCTGTTCCTCACGGATCGCGAGGGGACGGTCACGTTCTGGAACCGCGCCGCGGAGCGGATCACCGGCTGGCCCCGGAGCGAGGCGATCGGCCAGCGCTGCTCGATCCTGGCCGGGGACTCGGTGAACGGCTGCCCCTGCGGCGCCGGGCTCCTGAAGTGCGGGGTCGCCGAGCGATCCCGCTCCTCGCTCTGCTGCACGATCCGCAAGCGAGACGGAGCACCCCAGCTCATCGTGAAGAACGCGGTCCCGCTCTTCGCGGCGGACGGCCTGCCGGCGGGGACGCTCGAGACGTTCACGGACGTGGCGAGCGCACCGATCGCCACCGCGCCGCCCGCCGGACCCGCCGAGCCCGCGGCGCTCCGGGACGACGGAGCACCCGCCGGGGAGCTGTGCGGCCTCGTCGGTGGTCACGAGGTGATGCGCGAGCTCTTCCGGATGATCGCGCTCGTCGCCCGCACCCGCACGACCGTGATGATCACGGGCGAGAGCGGCACCGGAAAGGATCGCGTCGCCGAGGCGATCCACCGCCTGGGAGCTCGCGCCCAGCGGCCGCTCGTGCGCGTGTCGTGCGCTGCGCTCGGCCCGGCCGCGCTCGACGTCGAGCTGTTCGGCGACGCCGACGGCCGGCGCCGCGGCAAGATCGCGGAGGCGGACGGCGGAACGCTCGTCCTCGACGAGGTCGGCGACGCGCCCCCCGCGGTGCAGGCGAAGCTCCTGCGCGTCGTCGAGGAGCGCGCGTCCGGCCGTGCTGGCGAGGAGCGCCCCCTCGCGGTGGACGTGCGCCTCCTCTGCACGACGCACCGGGACCTGCGCCCCTTCGTGAAGGACGGGCGCCTCCGCGCAGACCTCTACTTCCGGCTGGCCGCGTTCCCGCTCCGCGTCCCGCCCTTGCGGGAGCACGCCGAGGACGTGCCGCTGCTCGCGGAGCGCTTCCTCTCGGAGCTCGGCTCGGGGCGCGGCCTGTCGAAGGACGCGCTGCGCCTCCTGCGCGCGTACCCCTGGCCCGGCAACGTCCGCGAGCTCCGGAACGCGCTCGAGTACGCCGCGCTGCGTGCCGGACCGGGCGAGATCCGGCCGGAGCACCTCCCGCGGGACGTGCTGGGGTTCCGCGCGGAGCGCCGGTCCGCGCCGGGCGCCGCGCCCGACCCGGAGGCCGAGGCGCGGCGCGCGCTCGTCGAGGCGCTCGAGCGGACGGGCTGGAACCGCACGCAGGCGGCGGAGCTGCTCGGCGTCTCGCGGGTCACGCTCTGGAAGCGGATGCGCCGGCTCGGCATCGCCGACCCGGGCGAGCGCTGACGGCGGCGCGCCGCTCGGGCAGGATTCTCCCGTGCCCGAGCTGCCGGACATCGAGGTGTACGTCGAGGCCGTCGCTGCGCGCGTGCAGGGGAAGCCGCTCCTCGGCGTCCGGCTCGGGAGCCCGTTCGTGCTGCGCTCCGTGGACCCGCCGCTGGAGGAGGCCCGCGGCAAGCGCGTCGAGGCGGTGCGGCGCGTGGGCAAGCGCGTCGTGCTCGCGCTCGAGGGCGAGCTGTTCCTCGCGATCCACCTCATGATCGCGGGCCGGCTCCACTGGCGCGACGAGGGGGCGAAGCTCCCCGGCCGCGTGGGGCTCGCGGCGCTCGACTTCCCCGGCGGCTCGCTCGTGCTCACCGAGGCGGGCACGAAGCGCCGCGCCTCGATCCACCTCGTGCGCGGGGCGGAGGCGCTCGCGGCGCTCGACCGCGGGGGCCTCGAGCCCCTGGGCGTGGATCCCGGCGCGTTCCGCGCGGCGCTCACGCGCGAGAACCACACCCTGAAGCGCGCCCTCACCGACCCCCGGCTCTTCTCGGGGATCGGCAACGCCTACTCGGACGAGATCCTGCACCGCGCCCGGCTCTCGCCGGTGACCCTCACCTCTCGGCTCGGCGACGAGGAGATCGCGCGGCTGCACGCGGCGACGCAGGCGGTGCTCTCCGAGTGGACCGAGCGCCTGCGCCGCGAGGCGGCCGGCGGCTTCCCGGAGGGCGTGACCGCGTTCCGTCCGGAGATGGCCGTCCACGGCCGGCACCGCCAGCCGTGCCCGGTGTGCGGGACCGCGGTGCAGCGCATCGTGCGGGCGGAGAACGAGGTGAACTACTGTCCGCGATGCCAGACCGGCGGGCAGATCCTGTCGGACCGATCGCTCGCGCGGCTCCTCAAGGAGGACTGGCCTCGCACGATCGAGGAGCTCGAGCGGAACCCCGCGCTCGGCGCCACGCGCCCGCCGCCCGTGGCGGCGCGGAGAGGGAAGAAGCGCTGAGGAGAGGGAGGGGCGGAGTGCGGCGGCGAGAGCGCGTCTGAACTCGACCGCGACCCCGACCCCGACCTGACCGCCCGGCCGCGGCCCCCGCCCGCAGCGCGCCGCTCCCCAGCGCTCGCCCACTCGCCGCGGCATCACCGCGATCTCGACCTGTCGGCCCCCCGGCCACGACGGGCCCCCTACCGCGCAACAGACCCCGAACTCATCGGTGCTCCAACGTTCTACCGAGCGCCCGCCCGCCTTGCTGCCCCCAGGGTGCTAGCTCGCTGGTAGGATCTGCGTGCTGGACGGCGCGCTCACGGCTCCTCTGCAGCCTCTTTTTCGCCCGCCTCGTCGATCGTGCCCCCTCCGGGGAATAACGATCGGTCCCCCTCACGTTCGGTTCGCGTTGGGCCGCTCGCTGCCTCGCCTGGTGTGCAAGCGGCTCCAAGGTGCCTCCAGGCACGCACACCGAGGCGGGTGCCCCCAAGGGCCTGCCGCAACGACGAGGCGAGCACGTGCCCGAGCCGACGCAGCGCCCCATCCGCCGAATCGCCCTTCTCCTCCTCGCCGCAACCATCGCCGCACCGCTCCCTGCAGCCGCCGCGCAGGTCTGGACGGCGCTCGCCGCGGAGAAGATCCGGCCCGGCGCGACCGCGAGGTCGGACTCGAGCGCGCGGATCGCCGCCGCGCGGAACGAGTTCGAGGCCTTCCAGGTGGTCGTCACCGGCGCGGCCACGAACGTGCGCGCCGCGGCGAGCGAGCTGACGGGCGCCGGCACGATCGGCGGCGTGCGTCTGTACCGGGAGGCGCTCATCCAGGTGCAGACCGCCTCGGCGCTCGACGGCGCGACCGGACCCTGGCCGGACGCGCTCGTGCCCGACGTCGACGAGGTCGCCAACGAGCGGCGGAACGCCTTCCCGTTCAGCGTGCCGGCGAGCGAGAGCCGGGCGATCTGGGTGGAGGTCTTCGTGCCGCCCGAGGCGCCCGCCGGCGACTACACCGGCAGCGTGAGCGTGTCCTGGGACGGCGGCTCCGCGACGGTGCCGGTGACGCTCACGGTCTGGCCGTTCACCCTGCCCTCGACCGCGTCGCTCAAGACCGCGTTCGGCTTCACCTACGGCGCCATCCCGAGCGGCCACGGCGTCTCCGCCGCCGACGCGTTCGCGGCGATCCGCGCGCGCTACGGGCAGCTCGCGCTCGATCACCGCATCACGCTGTCCCACGTCGACGACGGCAGCTCCGCCCTCGATCACGCCGACGCGCTCTACGGCCCCACGCTCGACGGGACGGCGGCGACGGCGCTGCGCGGCGCGCGCATGACCGCCTACGAGCTCCTCTACGACCCGAAGAGCTGGTCCTCCTTCTTCGACGGGAAGGGCTGGCTCGACCGGCTCTTCCAGTACACCTGTGACGAGCCGCCCCTCACCTGCGCCTGGTCGGACATCCCCGGACGCGCCGCCGCCGCGCACGCGGCGAACGTCCGCACCCTCGTGACGACGTCGATCCAGGAGGCCGACGCGAACGGCGTCACGAGCTCCATCGACGTGATCGTGCCGGTGATCAACTACCTCGACGATCGGGAGGGGACGTTCGCGGGCAACCAGCGCTCGAAGTACGACGCCTTCCTCGCCGCCTCGCCGCGGCGCGAGATCTGGGGCTACCAGAGCTGCATGAGCCACGGCTGCGGCGGCACGGTGAACTTCGGCTCGCCGTCCTCGTCCGACCGCTACTTCACCGGCTGGCCGAGCTACATGATCGACGCCTCCGCGGTCCGGAACCGGGCGATGGAGTGGCTCTCGTTCCGCTACCGGCTCTCCGGCGAGCTCTACTGGGAGACGGCGTACGCGTTCACCCACGACGCCTGGACGAACCAGTGGGACTTCAACGGGAACGGCGACGGGACGCTCTTCTACCCGGGCACGCCGGCGAAGATCGGCGGCACGACGCACATCCCGGTCGCCTCGATCCGGCTCAAGATGATCCGCGAGGGGATGGAGGACTACGAGTACCTGAAGCTCCTCTCCGACGCCGGCGACGACGCGTTCGCGCGGCAGATCGCGGACTCGCTCTTCCCGAACGCGTACTCCACGGAGGTCGCGCCCGCGGCGCTCATGACCGCGCGCGAGCAGCTCGCCAGGCGGATCGTGTCGCTCGGCGCGACGGCCCCCACGCCGCCGGGCGATCCGGCGCCGCTGCCCCCCTCGCCGCCGTCCTCGTCGCCCCCGCTCCAGGCCGGTGCCGCGGGCACCCTCGTCCGCGGCGGCTGCGCCGCCGGCGGCAGCTCCGGGCTCCTCGCCCTCGTCGGCCTGGTCGGCACGCTGCGCTTCCGCCGCCGGCGGGCGCGCTGAGCGCGCGCGAGGAGACACACTCACGCTGGGTGAATGCGGGCATGCCGGGCGTCTCCGGCACGCCCGCTCGTCCTCTCGTGCCCCCCGAAAGCCGCAGCGCGTCGCTGCGCCACGTCGCGTCAAATGTGGAGCGCTCAGGTGCGGTTGCGGTGCGGTGCCGGGGTCGTCGCCTTGACACTACCGGGCCATGTGCGTTGTGTTCGCGCACCACCCTTACGCAAAGCGCGAAGGAAGGACCATGGCCACGGACTTCACCCCGCCGAAAAACCCGCCGTCCGCACCCATCCCGAAGAAGAAGATCCGGCGGGAGGACGCGCTCGCGTACCACTCGTCCGGCCGGAAGGGGAAGATCGAGGTCGTCGCCACGAAGCCCATGGCGACCGCGCGCGATCTGGCGCTCGCCTACAGCCCCGGCGTCGCCGAGCCGTGCCTCGAGATCGAGAAGGACCAGGATCTCTCCTACCTGTACACGGCGCGCGGCAACCTCGTCGGCGTCATCTCCAACGGCACCGCCGTCCTCGGCCTCGGCGACATCGGCGCCGCGGCGGGCAAGCCCGTCATGGAGGGCAAGGGCGTCCTCTTCAAGCGCTTCGCCGACATCGACGTCTTCGACATCGAGGTCGACCAGAAGGACGTCGACGCCTTCTGCAAGGTGGTGAAGGCGCTCGAGCCCACCTTCGGCGGCGTGAACCTCGAGGACATCAAGGCGCCGGAGTGCTTCATCATCGAGGAGCGGCTGAAGCGGGAGATGCAGATCCCGGTCTTCCACGACGACCAGCACGGGACCGCCATCATCTCGGGCGCCGCGCTCCTCAACGCGCTCGAGCTCGCGGGCAAGGACATCGCCAAGGTGAAGGTGGTCGTGTCCGGCGCCGGCGCGTCCGCCATCGCCTGCACCAAGTTCTACCTCTCGCTCGGCGTGCGCCGCGAGAACGTGGTGATGGTGGACACGAAGGGCGTCATCTACCGCGGCCGCACCGAGGGGATGAACGAGTGGAAGGCGGAGTTCGCCGCCGAGACCAAGGCGCGCACCCTCGCCGACGCGATGAAGGGCGCGGACGTCCTGCTCGGCTGCTCCGCCAAGGGCATGGTGGACCAGGACATGGTCCGCTCGATGGCGAAGGACGCCATCGTGTTCGCCCTCGCGAACCCCGACCCGGAGATCAGCTACCCCGAGGCGAAGGAGGCGCGCCTCGACGTCATCATGGCCACCGGGCGCTCCGACTACCCGAACCAGGTGAACAACGTCCTCGGCTTCCCCTACATCTTCCGCGGCGCGCTCGACGTCCGCGCGAAGGGGATCACGGAGGACATGAAGATGGCGGCGGCCCGCGCGCTCGCCGCCCTCGCCAAGGAGGACGTGCCCGACTCCGTCTCGCGCGCCTACGGCGGTGAGAAGTTCCGCTTCGGCCGTGACTACATCATCCCGAAGCCGCTCGACCCGCGCGTGCTGCTCTGGGTCGCCCCGGCGGTGGCGAAGGCCGCGATGGACACCGGCGTCGCCAGGCAGAAGATCGACCTCGGCGAGTACCGCGACCGCCTGCGCAAGATGCAGAGCCGCGCGAACCAGGTGATGGGCTCCATCACCTCCAAGGCGAAGAAGAAGCTCACGCGCATCGTCTTCCCGGAGGGCCACCACCCGAAGATCCAGCAGGCGGCGGAGATCCTGCGCGAGGAGGCGATCTGCGAGCCCGTGCTCCTCGGCCCGGTGGACGCCATCCAGCGCTCCATCGCCGACCAGCGGCTCGACGACCTCGACGGCGTCACGGTCATCGACCCGATGACGAGCGACCAGTTCAGCCGCTACGTCGCCCGCTACTGGGAGATCCGCCGCCGCCGGGGCGTGACCTTCGAGGAGGCGCAGCGGCGGGTCCGCATGCGGAACTACTACGCGGCCGTGATGGTCGAGCAGGGCGCGGCGGACGGGCTCGTCACCGGCCTCACCTCCGGCTACGCGGCCGCGGTGCGGCCGGCGCTCGAGGTGGTCCGCACGCGGCCGGGGCAGCGCGCCGCCGGCGTCTACATCGTGGTCACGAAGAACGACTTCAAGTTCTTCGCCGACTGCACCGTGAACGTGGACCCGTCCGCCGCCGAGCTCGCCGAGATCGCGCTCACCACGAGCGACCTCGCCCGCTACTTCGACGTCGTGCCGCGCGTGGCGATGCTCTCGTACTCGAGCTTCGGCTCCGCCGCGGGCGACAGCCCGCGCAAGATGGCGATCGCCACGGACCTCGTGCGGCAGCACAGCCCCGACCTCGAGGTCGACGGCGAGATCCAGGTCGACATCGCGACGAACACCGAGGTCCGCGTCCCGGAGTTCCCCTTCTCGACGCTCAAGGACAACGCGAACGTGTTCGTGTTCCCGAACCTCGACGCCGCGAACATCTGCTACCAGATGCTCGCGAACGTCGCGGGCGCCGAGGTGATCGGCCCGGTGCTCATCGGCATGCAGAAGCCGGTGAACGTGCTGCAGATGGGCTGCTCGGTGCAGTCGATCGTGAACCTCGCGGCGATCACGGCGCTCCGGGCGCAGGGCGAGAAGTTCCTGTTTTGATCTGATCTAACGGGGACTGCGTCCCCGCCCCTGCTCGGCGGGGCCCGTGAACCTGCGCGCCCGCTTTCGCGGGTGCGCGCAGGTTCCCCGCCGGA
>NZ_JALCYX010000050.1:0-32202 GCF_022690695.1 Anaeromyxobacter sp. SG17 | reverse complement strand
GGCGCCCGCGTCCGGCGCCGCCTCCGGCTCCGCGCCGAGCTCCGGCGCGCGCCGCGGCGGCTCCGGCGGCGCCTCGCCGGGGGGCGGGGTGGGGTCGCGATCCGCGGACGTCGAGGCCCCGTCGAGCGGCGGCGCGACCGCGCTGCGGGCGGCGCAGCCGGCGCCGAGGACGGACGCGAGGGTGAGCGCGAGCAGCTTGGCGGCGCGGCGGGCGGTGCGCCCTGGGGTCCCGCTCATCGGTGCGCGATCTCCTGGAGCATGGTCGCGTCCACCATACCCGAGAGCTCGCCCTTGGGCGCGAAGCCCAGCGCCTGCGCGTCGCGCGCCATGCGCTCGAGCTGCGCCTTCAGCGGGTCCACGGTCGGCGCCACGCGCGAGAAGGCGTCGCGCAGCACGGCCTCCCGGAGCGGCTTGCCGGTGCGCGCCCCGTAGGCCGCGTTCGCGAGCCGGGCGAAGCCGGCTCGATCCTGCTCCCAGCGCCGGGTGAGCTCGAGGTGCGCGCGCACGAGCGCGAGCACCTCGGGGCGGCGCCGCTCGAGCGCGCGCGCGGACACGACGAGCACGGTGGTGGGGAAGCGCCCTTCTGGCCAGAGGGTGCGCTCGTCCACGAGGATCCGTCCGCCCGCCTCGGCCACGAGCCGCGACGCCCAGGGCTCCGGCACCCACGCGCCGGCGAGGTCGCCGCGCGCGAAGAGCGCGAGGATGTCGGGGTTCGCGAGCGGCGTCACCTCCACCGTCCCCTGGCCGCGCGCGTCGTGGAGCCCCACCTTGCGGAGCCACATGCGGAGCGCGACGTCCTGCGTGTTGCCGAGCTGCGGCGACGCCACGCGCTTCCCGGCGAGATCCGCGGGGACGCGCGCGTCCTTCACCACCAGCGCCGCGCCGCCCGAGGTGGCGCCCGCGAGGACGCGCAGCGCCTGCCCCTGCGTGCGCAGGAACGCGATCGCGGCCGGGCCGGGGCCCACGTAGCTCGCGTCGAGGTCGCCCGCGAGCAGCGCCTCCATCGCCGCCGGCCCCGCGTTGAACATGCGCGTCTCGAGCCGCGCCGGGAGCGCCCGCGCGAAGGTGCCGTCGTCGACGCCCACGAGCGCCTGGGCGTGCGTGACGTTCGGGAAGTAGCCGAGGCGGAACGGCGCGTCGGGCCCCCGCCCGCGGGAGCAGCCGCCGGCGAGCACGAGCGCGGCCGCCGCCACGACGGCGACGGGCGACGCGCGACGCGTGGCGAGACCGAGAAGACGCGGCGTCACGCGGGCTCCTCGAGGAGCCCCCAGCGGCGCCGCACGCGCAGCTCGAGGATGCGGAAGAGGACGCGATCGACCGCGACGCCGATGGCGACGATGGCGGCCATGACGCCCATGACCTGCGCCGCGTCGAGCAGCTCGCGGCCGTTCTGCAAAAGCTGCCCGAGGCCGCCCGCGACGAAGAGGAGCTCGCCCGCCATGAGCGCGCGCCACGCGAAGCTCCAGCCGAGCTTCAGCCCGGTGAGGATCCCGGGGAGCGCGGCGGGCAGGAGCACCCCGGCGTGGAAGCGCGCGCCGCGGATCCCGAGCGTGCCGGCGGCGCGGAGGATGAGCGGGTCCACGCCCGCGATCGCGTCCTCCGTCGCGATCGCGATCGCGAGCACGGAGCCCATGACGACCACGAACAGGATGGCGGTCTCCGAGAGGCCGAACCAGAGGATCGCGAGCGGCAGCCAGCAGATCGACGGGAGCGCCTGCAGGCCCAGCACGACGGGGCGGAGCGCGCCGCGCAGGAGCGCGCTCCGCGCGAGCAGGACGCCGAGCGGGACCCCCGCCACCGCCGAGAACGCGTACCCCTGCGCGAGGCGGCCGAGCGAGCGCGCCGCGGCCGCCCCGAGCCGGCCGTCCGCGGCCATGTGGACGACGCTCGCGGCGACCGCGAGCGGGCCGGGGAAGAGCCAGTGAGGCCAGGGGCCGATCCTAGAGAGGAGCTCCCAGATGAGGAGCGGGACCGAGAGGAGTAGCCCCGTCCGCAGCGATCCGTGCATCCCGTCCCTCCGCCGCGCCCGCCGCCTCGGCGCGCCTCAGCTCGTCCCGGATGCGCCGCGACATCTCCACGAGCGCATCGTCGTCCGGATCGCGCGGTCGCTCGAGCCGGACGTCCAGGTCCTGCAGCACGCGGCCGGGCCGCGCCGCCATCACGATGACGCGGTCGCCGAGCACGAGCGCCTCGCGCACGTCGTGCGTCACGAACACCACCGTCTTGCGGTCCCGCAGCCAGACCTGCTGGAGGAGCTGGTGCATGTGGCTGCGGGTCTGCGCGTCGAGCGCGGCGAACGGCTCGTCCATCAGCAGCACGGCCGGGTCGAGCGCGAGGGCGCGCGCGAGCTGGACGCGCATGCGCATGCCGCCCGAGAGCTGGTGCGGGAGCGTCTCCTCGAACCCGTCGAGGTGGACGCGCGCGACGTACTCGCGGGCGCGCGCGTCGGCGTCGGCGCGGGAGAGGCCGCGCGCGCGGAGCGCGAAGACGAGGTTCTGGCGGACGGTGAGCCAGGGGAAGAGCGCGGGCTCCTGGAAGACGAGCAGGCGGTCCGGCCCGGGGCCCTTCACGCGCAGGCCGTCGATGGTGATGCGCCCGCCGCTCGGCTCGAGGTGGCCGGCGAGCGCGTAGAGGAGGGTGGTCTTCCCGCAGCCGGACGGCCCGACGAGGCACACGAACTCGCCGGCGTGTACCTCGATGTTCACGTCCCGGAGCGCGACCACCTGGTTCCCGAAGCGGTGCCCCACGCGGGAGACGTCGATCTTGGGCGGGCCGGCGCGCTTCACCCGGGGCGTGAGCAGCCCGATCCCGGCGCGGCGCCGGGCCCGGCGCACGGCGCGCGTCAAAAGGGCGAAGCGCCCGCCGACCTGCCTCCACATGCGGCACCAATGTGCGTCCCGCGGGCTGCGAATGCCTGCACCCTCGTCTGGACGCCCCGGCCGAGCGCACGGCGGCTCGATCCCCCGCCCCGTGAAGGCGGTCGCCGGCGCTCCGCCGACCGACCGCGACCGCTCCTCGGGTCGTCAGGGGGAGAGACGCAGGAGCCGGCAGGCGAGCCCGCCGTTGCGAACGGGCAGCGCGGACGCGGGCGCGAGCGGCAGGAGCCGCTCGTACCCGCGGTCGGGCCCGAGGACCGCGACCTCCCAGCCGCGGAGCCGGGGGAAGAGCGCGCCCAGCGCGCGCCAGGCGAGGGCAGCGTCCTCGTCGAGCCGCACGCCGTACGGCGGGTTCACCGCGCACAGCCCCGGCCCGGGGGGCGGCTCGACGCGGGCGGCGTCCGCGCGCTCGAAGCGGATCGCGTCGGCGACGCCCGCCGCGGCGGCGTTCTTCTGGGCGAGCCGGAGCGCGCCGGCGTTCCGGTCGGAGGCGTGGATGGCGACCGCGATCGGCCGGGCCTGCGCCGCGAGGCGCGCGCGGAGGCGCTCGGTGCGGGCGGCGTCGTGGCCGGGCAGGCGCTCGAAGGCGAAGGAGCGGCCGAGTCCCGGCGCGCGCCGGCCGGCGGCGAGCGCCGCCTCGATGGCGATCGTCCCCGAGCCGCACATCGGATCGAGGAAAGGGCGGTCGCCCTTCCACCCGCACGCGAGGAGGATGCCCGCGGCGAGCGACTCGCGCAGCGGGGCGGCGCCGATCCGGGCGCGCCAGCCGCGGCGGAAGAGCGGCGCCCCGGCCGCGTCGACCGAGAGGGTCGCGCGCCCGCGCCCGGTGCGGACCTCGAGCGCCGCACCGCCCGCGCGGCGCGCCGCGGCGCGCTTCGCGGCGGGGAGCTCCGCCGGGTCGCCCTCCCACAGCCGCAGGAGCACCGCGTCCGCGGCGCGGGAGGCGAGGCAGGCGAGCGCGGCGGCGTCCTCGCCCTCGGCCTCGGCGCCGCCCGGGAGGGCGCGCGCGGCGAGCCCCAGCGCCGCGAGCTCGGCCGCGAGGACGGGCTCGAGGCCGGGCGCGCAGGCGCAGAAGATCCGCTCGGAACGGCTCATGCGCCGCATCCTGACGGCACCCCGGCGCCGCTCGCAAGGACCACGCGCGCCCCGGCGCGCGAGCCGCTCGCCCACGGGGCCGGCGGACCGTCGCGCTTGCGCCGCGGCGGCCCCCCCGGGTAAAGGTCGCCGCCTCGGGAGGCTCCTTGCGGCTCGGCGGCTTCGTCATCCACGGCGACAACGCGGACACCCTCGCGCGCTGCCTCGACTCGGTCGCGGCGGTCGCGGACGAGCTCGTCGCGGTGGACTCCTGCTCGTCGGACGGGTCCGCCGAGCTCGTCCGCGCGCGCGGCATCCGCCACGTGGTCCACCGGTGGGAGGGCTACGGCGCCGCGCGCCAGGTGGCCACGGAGGCCTTGCCCGCCTGCGACTACGTGTTCTTCCTCGACTCGGACGAGTGGCTGGAGCCCGAGGCGATCGCCGCGCTCCGCGCCTGGAAGGCGTCCGCGCCGTCCGCGCCGCACTACTCGCTCGTCCGGCGCGACTGGGCGGAGCTGCCGGGTCACCGCTTCCTCTTCCGCACCGAGCGGCACGTCCGGCTCGTGCGGCGCGACCACGCGCGCTGGGAGCCGAGCATGATCGTCCACGAGGCGCTCCCGCCCGCGGCCACGGTGCGGCTCGAGGCGCACGTCGAGCACCGCTTCGCGACGAGCGTCGAGGCGATGCGCTCGAAGGTCGATCGCTACGCGCTCCTGTGGGCCATCCGCTTCCACGCGGAGGGACGCCGCACGAAGCCGCCTGCGCTCCAGAAGGCGGTCCACGCCGCGAAGGAGACGCTCGTCCACGGCGCGCTGTTCCGCGGGGGCCGCGACGGCGTCCGCCTCGCCGAGGCGGTCGCGCACTACCACGCGCGCAAGTACGCGCTCCTCGACGACGTGCGGCGCGGCGCGCACCCCGAGCTCGTCCGCGCCTTCGCGGAGCGGCGGTTCGCGGACGTGTACCGGCTGCTGCCGTAGCACGTCCGGCGCGCCGTTCAGCGTCGTCCGGCTTCCTCCCCGGGCCCTGCGCCTGCGCCCGGACCCCGCGCCGCCTGCGCGAGGAGCACGCCTCCGGCGAGGAGCGCGGCGGGGACGAGCAACATGGCCCACCAGAGCGAGGTGCGGTGCGAGACCGCGCCGACGACGAGCGCCGCCGGCGCGTCACCGAGGAGCGCGACGAGGAGGAGCGCGCCCGTCGCGGCGCCGCGGCGGTCGGCGGGCAGCGTCCGCGCGAGCGCCTCGCGCAGCGCGGCGAGCGCGACGAGCACGAGCGCGATGGCCGTCACCAGGGCGGCGAGGTACGCCACCGGGCGCCGGGCGAGGAGGGCGCCGAGGGCGAGCGGCGCGGCCGCCAGGGCCGCCCCGGGGCAGAGCCAGCGGGAAGCGCCGGCCCGCCGGAGCGCCTCCGCGAGGACGCCGCGTCCCCAGGCGGCCGCGGCCCCGGCCATGAGCACGGCCGCGCCGGTCTCGAGCGGCGAGATCGCGCGCGGCACCCCGCGAGCGCGCTCCAGGAACGCGGGCGCCCAGGTGGCGAGCGCGCCGGCCGCGAAGGCGACGAGCGCGCCGCCGGCGAGCGAGCGCCGGAACGCGGGATGGCGGGGGAGCGCGGAAGGGGCGGCGGCGACCGCCCCCCGGCTCAGCGTGACGGTGGCGAGGAGCGAGGTCGCCGCGGAGGCGACGAGGGCCGCGCGCCAGCCGAGCCGCCAGCCGAGCGCGCCAGCGCCCGCATAACCGAGCGCCGCGAGCGCGACCGCAGTGGTGACGAGGGCGCCGCCGCCGGGCAAGGTCTCCTCGCCTTCGCGCGGCGACTGACGCGCAGGGGCCGCGGCCGCCGAGGCGGCGCCCGCCGCCGCGCGCGAGAGGAGGAGCGTCCCCGCGCCCCGCGACGCCCAGGCGAGCGCCCCCGCCGCGCTCCACAGGGCGGCCGAGAGCACCCCGCGGATCCTTCGGGCGGGCGCGCGCGCGGGGCGCAGCGCGAGGACGCCCAGCGCGAGCGCGGGGACGCTCGCGGCGAGCCCGAGCTGCAGATCGGTGAGCCACAGGTCGGCGCGCATCCGCTCCAGCACCGCGCCGAAGGCGGCGCGATCGAGGAGCGGCAGCGCGTGCACGAGCGCCAGGAGCGCAGCGGCGCGGGCGGCCGGGCGGGCGGGCAAGCGGGACTCGGCGCGGGGCGCCCTCACGCGGCGGGAGCCTAAACCGCGAGGGCGAGCGGGTCGAGAACGCGAACGCTGGCGGACGCTCGCCGCGCGCGGAGGGAGGCCGCTCCGGCGAGGGTTCGGCCGGCTCGCAAATACCCGGCGTTTCCGCTAAAACGCCCCGCGACCATGATCTCAGTGCAGAACGTCACCAAGGCCTTCGGCCCGAAGCGGCTTTTCGAGGACGTGAACGTCGCGTTCTCGCCCGGGAACCGGTACGGCCTCACCGGCCCGAACGGCGCGGGCAAGACCACCTTCATGAAGATCCTCGCCGGGGACGAGGACTCCGACACCGGCTCCGTTCTCCGGCCGAAGAAGCTCGGCATCCTCCGCCAGGACCACTTCCGCTTCGAGGACAACCGCGTCCTCGACGTCGTCCTCATGGGCAACGGCGGGCTCTGGGCAGCGATCCAGGAGAAGGAGGCGCTCCTCGCCAAGGAGGAGATCTCCAATGAGGACGGCACCCGGCTCGGCGAGCTCGAGGGGACCATCGCCGAGGAGGACGGCTACTCGGCGGAGGCCGACGCGGCGGAGCTGCTCCAGGGCCTCGGTATCGAGGAGCCCTGGCACGATCAGCCCATGCGGGCGCTCACCGGCGGCTACAAGCTGCGCGTCCTGCTCGCGCAGGCGCTCTTCGGCAAGCCCCAGGGGCTGCTCCTCGACGAGCCCACGAACCACCTCGACATCGAGTCCATCCGCTGGCTGGAGAAGTTCCTCCACGCCTACGAGGGCGTGCTCATCACCATCTCGCACGACCGCCACTTCCTGAACGCGATCTGCACGCACATCGCGGACATCGACTACGAGACGATCATCACCTACCCGGGCGGCTACGACGACATGGTCCGCCAGAAGGGCCAGGTGCGCTCGCGCGTCGAGTCGGAGAACGCGGAGAAGAAGAAGAAGATCGAGCAGCTCCGCGAGTTCGTGGCCCGCTTCCACGCCGGCACGCGCGCCTCCCAGGTCCAGAGCCGCATCCGCTCGATGCAGAAGCTCAAGCTCGAGGACATGAAGCGCTCGAACATCCAGGCGCCGTTCATCAAGTTCGAGCAGAAGGCGCCCTCGGGGAAGCAGACGCTCACCGTCGAGGGCATCGACAAGCGCTACGGCGGCAACGAGGTGATCCAGCCGTTCAGCGCGCTCGTCACCCGCGGCGAGAAGATCTGCGTCATCGGCAAGAACGGCGTCGGCAAGACCACGCTCGTGAAGATGATCGCGGGCGAGCTGCAGCCGGACCACGGTCACGTGAAGTGGGGCCACCAGGCGCAGGTCGGCTACCTGCCGCAGGATCAGCAGGGGGCGATCCGGCCAGGGACCACCGCGTTCGGCTGGCTGCGCGAGCTCGAGGACAAGCTCTCGAACGAGGAGATCTCCGGGCTGCTCGGCCGGATGCTGTTCTCGGGCGAGGAGCGGATGAAGCCCACCGCGACGCTCTCCGGCGGCGAGACGGTCCGGCTCCTGCTCGCGAAGCTCATGCTCTTCAAGGACAACGTCCTCGTCCTCGACGAGCCGACGAACCACCTCGACCTGCAGTCGATCGCGGCGCTCTCGGAGGGGCTGCAGCGCTACGAGGGCACCCTCGTCGTCGTCACGCACGACCAGGAGCTCATCCGCGAGGTGGGCACTCGCATCTGGGCGCTGCACCAGGGGGAGCCGGTGCTCGACTTCCCGGGCACCTTCGACGAGTTCGTCGAGAAGCACCCGGATCTCGCCAGCGCGCACGGCTGATCCTCCGTCCCGCCGGACGGCCGAGCGCGAGCGCGCCGGGGCGCGCGCGCCGCTCGCCGCGCAGGCCCTCGCCTCGGGTTCCCTCCGGGTGGGGCAGCAGGCGAGGTCTCCCGTGGCGCGCTGCCGCCGAGCGGCGCATCATCGGCCGGGCCGCTACTGGGGCGGCCGGGAGGGATGTCCATGCGTCAGCTCGTCGTCGCAGCGCTCTCGCTCGCGGTCGCCCTCGGCGCGCGCGGCGCGGAGTTCGAGGGCAGGGCCGAGTACCGGATGACGGGGGGCGAAGGGCCCGCGCGCGAGGGCCACGCCGTCGTGTACCTGTCGCCGAGGGGCTCGCGCAGCGAGCTCGACGTCGCCCCGCCGCCCGAGCTCGTGCAGCAGGGGCTGAAGGACCGGCTGCGGATGATCTCGATCGTGAAGGCGAGCGAGCCCGGGCGCGTGTACTTCCTGCACGAGGAGCGCAAGAGCTACAGCGTCGTCGACTCGAAGCGGGAGGGCGAGCCGCAGGAGCGCTGGACGGTGAAGCGCGCCGGGAGCGATCGCGTCGCGGGGCTCCGCTGCGATCGGGCCAAGGTCGAGAGCTCGGGCGGCGCGAGCTTCGACGTCTGCGTGACGCGCGAGCTCGGGACCGTCGCGGGCTGGGCGGCGGCGAGCGGCGACGCGGACTCGGCGCTGCCGCGCGCCCTGAAGGAAGCCGGGCTCGACGGCCTGCCGGCGCGCTGGGTCCTCCTCGACGCGAAGACGGGCGAGCCGCGCATGAAGATGGAGCTCGTGAGCGCGAAGAAGCAGAAGGTGCCGGCCTCGATGCTCGAGGTGCCGGCCGGCTACGCCCGCACGGAGTCGCCGGTCGCCTCGCCGGAGATGCAGCAGAAGATGGAGGAGGCGATGAAGCAGCGCGAGGAGGCGCAGAAGAACCTCCCGCCGGAGCAGCGCAAGAAGCTGGAGGAGCTGATGAAGCCGCCCGCGGGCGAGGCGCCGCCGGCCGGCAAGTGACCCCGACGCGAGCGGGGCGTCAGCGGCCCAGCACGGCGCGGAGCACGTCGGGCCGATCGGTCACGATCGCGTCGACGCCCATCGCGAGCAGCGCGCGCATCTCGTCGGCGGCGTCGACCGTCCACGCGTGCACGGGCATGCCGCGCCCGTGGAAGTGCGCGATGACCGGCGGGCAGACCACCTCGAGCTCGTTCATGCGCGCCGGCAGCGAGGCGAGCGCGTAGCCGCCGGGGCAGGCGGACGCGTCGCCGCCGGAGAGCGCCGCGAGGACGTGGCAGGTGGCGGCCTCCTGCGGCAGGTACCGCGCGCAGGCGGGGAGGAGCGCCCCCAGGCGCTCGGCCTGCGCGTCGAAGAACGATCCCACGCAGACGCGGTGCTCCGCGCCGGCCGCCCGGATCGCCGCCGCGAGCGCCTCGGCGAGCGCCGGCTCCTCGGACTTCGCGTCCACGATGAAGCGCATGGCCGGGTAGCGCGCGAGCGCCTCGGCGAAGGTGGGGATCCGGACGCCCGTGCCGCGGCGCGGAAAGGTGCGGCCCCCGTCCGGCGTGAAGCCGAACGCGGCGTCGAGCGTCCGGAGCTCTTCGAGCGTCCGGCCCTCGACCGTCCCGGGCGCGCCGGTGATCCGCTCCGTGGTCTCGTCGTGGAAGACGACCAGCACGCCGTCTCGCGTGCGCCGCACGTCGGTCTCGATGGCGTCCGCGCCGAGCTCCGCGGCCACGTCGAAGGCGGGGAGCGTGTTCTCCGGGGCGAGGGCGCTGCCGCCGCGGTGGGCGACGAGCCAGGGGGAGGGGAGGGAGAGGAAGGGGTGCATGGGTCGGGTCGAGGGCGAGATCGGGGGCGAGGATCGAGATCATCTTCGATCTCGGCGCCTCCCTCGGTTACAACACGCCCGCATGCGCCGCCAGGTGAAAGGGGAGGCCGTCCGCCGCGAGCTCCTCCCCGGCACGTCCACGGAGCTCCTGAAGGAGCTCCACCTCCTCACGCGCGCGGGCGATCTCAACGCGGACAGCCTGCGCAAGCTCAAGCAGGTGAACCACCTCGCGGGGCTCCTCGCGCCGGCGCTCGACGACGTGCTCGGCCGCTTCGGCGACCCGGTCGTCGTGGACTGCGGCGCGGGCAAGAGCTACCTCGGCTTCGTCCTCTACGAGCTCTTCCTCCGGCCGGCCGGCAAGGGGAGCCTCCTCGCGGTCGAGTCGCGCCCGGACCTCGCGCGCGCGGGCGCGGAGCGCGCCGCGCGGCTCGGGTTCGACCGGCTCCGCTTCGTCGAGGCGCCCATCGCGGGCGCGCCCGTGCCCGAGCGCGTCCACGTCGTCACCGCGCTCCACGCCTGCGACACGGCCACGGACGACGCGCTCGCGCTCGCCATCCGCCACGGCGCGGACCACGTCGCGGTGGTGCCGTGCTGCCAGGCGGAGGTGGCGCGCCAGCTCGCCGGTGCGCCGGCGCCGTCCCCTCTCCTCGCGCCGCTCTTCGACCACCCCTGGCACCGGCGCGAGTTCGGGTCGCACCTCACGAACGTCGTCCGCGCGCTCGCGCTCGAGGCGGCCGGCTACAAGGTGACCGTCACCGAGCTCACCGGGTGGGAGCACTCGGTGAAGAACGAGCTCATCCTCGGCAAGAAGGTGCGGGCCTCCTCGCGCGAGGCGAAGGAGCGGCTCGACGCGCTCGTGGCGGCGGCCGGGGTCCGGCCGAAGCTCCTCCGGCTGCTCGCGGGCGAGCCGGCGTAGGCCGCCTTTGCGCGCCGGCGCCGGCGCGTGGGATAAGCCCGCCCGTGGACCTGCGACGAACAGAGGGTGAGCGGGTCGAGGTCGCCGCGATCGAGGCCGAGGGCCCGCGCGGGCTCGCCGGCCTGCGCGCGCTGTGGCGCGCCGTGCTCGGCGCGCTCGCCTTCCGCGCCGCCTGCTACGCGGTCATGACCGCCGCGGCGATCTGGAACGAGCGGCGCCTCGCGCCACCGCTCCCGGACCTCGTGCTGTCGGCGGTGCCGTACGTCGACTGGATCGCCCGCGCGAACTACGTGCTCTGGCTCGTCGCGTACGTCCCGCTCGCGCTCGCGCTCCTGTGGCGCGCGCCCCGCCGCTTCGCCCGCTACACCGTGACGGGCGGCCTCGTCTCGCTCGCCCGCGGCGCGACGCTCGTCCTCACCGGGCTCGGCGCCCCGCCGCCGCAGGTCGGCGGCGTCGGGATCGCGGGCCACGGGTTCGGCGAGGTGTTCCTGTCCCTCGTTTCCCCGTGGCAGGTGTTCGCCGACGGGTCCATGCGCGCCTACCTCACGCAGGATCTGTTCTTCTCGGGCCACACCGCGACCACCTTCCTGCTCGTGCTGTACGTGTGGCGCTCGCCGCCGCTCCGCGCGGCCGCGCTCGTCGCCCACGTGCTCGTCGTCGCGTCGGTCTTCCTCTCGCACCTGCACTACGCGATCGACGTGGTGGGCGCGTACGCGGTGACGTTCGCGATCTTCGCCTTGCGCGAGGGCTGGCCCGCCCGCGCGGGCGACGGGGCCTGAAGGCCGCGCCGCGCGCTCCCGGCTACGGGCCAGCGCGGGCCGCGCTCACTTCCCGACGAGCAGCTCGACGACGCCCGTCGTGATGGCCGGCAGGTAGGTGATGGCGAGCACGCCCGCCGCCATGATGAGCAGGAACGGGAAGGCCTTGCGGTACATGTAGGGCAGGGGCTTGCCGAAGCGCGAGGCGGCGAGGAAGAGGTTCAGGCCCATCGGCGGGAACAGGAACCCGAGCTCGAGGTTCGCGAGGAACACGACGCCGAGGTGGATGGGCTCGATCCCGTAGGCCGCGCCGAGGGGCGCCACGAGGGGGGCGAGCACCACGATCGCCGAGTAGATCTCGAGCACGCTCCCGAGGACGAGGAGCACCGCGTTCAGCATGAGCAGGAAGAGCGCCGGGCTCTTCACGGTCGCGGTCATCCACTCGACGAGCCGGGTGGGGATCTCCGCGTCCACGAACCAGGAGGTGAGCCCGAGCGCCGTGCCGAGCAGGATGAGCACGCTGCCGACGAGGGCGGCCGCGTCCACGAGCACGCGCGGCAGATCCCGCAGCGGGTGGATGGAGCGGAAGATGAAGAGCTCGACCACGATCGAGTAGGCCGCCGCGAGCGCCGCCGCCTCGACGATGGTGGCGAACCCGGTCGCGACGGAGACCACGACCAGGGTCGGCAGGCCGAGGTCCCACTTCGCCGCCCACAGCGCGGCGGCCGCCTCGCGCGGCTCGAACCGCTCGCGCGGCGCGTGGGAGCGGATGCCGACCGCCACGCCGTACGCGGCGACGATGACGATCATGAGCAGGCCCGGGACGAGCCCGCCGAGGAACAGGTGGTCGATGGGCGCCTGGGCGACCACGCCGTAGAGGATGACCGGCAGCGAGGGCGGGAAGAGCAGACCGAGCGAGCCGGAGGCGGTGACGAGCCCGACGGAGAAGTCCTCCGGGTAGCCCTCGCGGCGGAGCGCGGGGAGGAGGAGCCCGCCGAGCGCGAGGATCGTGACGCCGGACGCGCCCGTGAACGTCGTGAAGAGCGCGCAGACGAAGGTCGCCATGATGGCGACGCCGCCGGGCATCCAGCCGAAGATCCCCTTGTACGCGCGGACCAGCCGCTGCGCGGCGCCGCCCTCGGCGAGCACGTAGCCGGCCGCGGTGAGGAGCGGGATCGCCGGCAGCGTGGCGGAGGAGACGAGGTTGAACGTGGCCGTGGGCACCGCCGCGATCGCCTCGGAGCCCCCGTCGCGGAAGAACAGGGCCATCGCGACGCCGCTCATCGCGACGAAGACCGGCGCGCCGAGCAGGAACGCCGCGAGCACGATCGCGAGGAGGATCCAGACGAGCGTCGGCCCGGGCTCGACCGCGCCGAGCACGAAGGCGGAGGCGGCGAGGGCGAAGGCCGCGGCGCGGGTCGCCCAGCGCTCCGCGCCGGCCCCGTCGCCGGCGCGCCAGGCGAAGCGGAGCGCCATGAAGCCGAAGCCGATCGGCATCACGAGCTCGCTCCACGCCACGCGGATGCCGAACGCCACCGTCCCGAAGCCCCTCCACTCGACGGCCACGAGCCGGGCCGACGCCCACGCGAGGAGCGCGCAGGCGGCCGCCGACACGGCCTGGGTGAAGAACCGTGCCATCCGCCGCGGGCGTCCCGCGGGGACGAGCTCGATGGTCGAGAGGGCGAGGTGGTGGCCGGACGCGGTGGCGAGCAGCGCGCCGAGGAAGCCGACCCACAGCGTGATGTGCTGCGCGAGCACCGCGGAGCCCGGCAGCTCGCGCCCGGTGAAGCGGCGCGAGACCGTCGAGGCCGCGGGGAGGGCGACCATCGCGAGGAGGAAGAAGGCGAGCAGGCCGCGCTCGAGCCGCGTCCCGGCGGCGCGGGCGGGAGCGACCTCGGAGTCGGGAGGGAGCGTGGATGGGGCGGTCACGAGAAAGTCGATTGACCCGTCAGGGAGGGGCAAATATGACTACCACGAACTCCCCTCAGCCGCGCCCTTTCCCGTGAAGCGACTCCTGCTCGTCACTGCACTCTCCGTCACCGCTGCGTCCCTCACCGGCTGTCGCAGCACCGCCATGTCGTTCGTCTCCGACGCCGTGGCCCAGAGCGGCTCCGCCTACGGGTCGGACGACGATCCCGAGCTCGTCCGCGAGGCCGTGCCCTTCGGCCTCAAGACGATGGAGGGGCTCCTCTCCGAGAACCCGGAGCACGAGGGCCTGCTCCGGGCCCTGGCGGGCAACTTCACCCAGTATGCGTACGCGTTCGTCCAGTCGGACGCCGATCGCGCGGACCTCGACGGCAACCTCGACGCGGCCCGCGCCGGCCGGGAGCGGGCGCGCAAGCTGTACCTCCGCGCGCGCGACTACGGCCTGAGGGCGCTCGAAGAGCGGCACGAGCACCTCTCGGCGCAGCTCCGCGAGGGGCGGGATCTCGCCAAGGCGCTGAAGCGCGCCGAGAAGCGGGACGTGGAGGCGCTCTACTGGACGGCGTCCGCCTGGACGCTCGCCATCGCGAACGGCAAGGGAGACATGGCGCTCGTGGCCGAGCTCCCGATCCCGGTCGCCATGATGGAGCGGGCGCTCGCGCTCGACGAGCGCTGGGGGGAGGGGGCGCTGCACGAGTACTTCGTCTCGCTGGACGCCGCCCGCGGCGAGCACGAGGGCGGCGGCCCGGCGCGCGCGAAGGCGCACCTCGACCGCGCGCTCGAGCTCTCGTTGAACAAGAAGCTGGGCCCGCGCGTCGCTTATGCAGAGGGAACCCTGGTGAAGCAGCAGGACCGGGCCGCGTTCGAGCGCGAGCTCGAGGAGGTCCTGCGGGCGAACGCCGAGGAAGTGCCGAAGTACCGGCTCGCGAACATCCTCGCGCAGCGGCGCGCGCGCGTCCTGCTCGACCACGTCGAAGACCTGTTCCTCTGATCCCCAAGGAGATCCCCGTGAAGAAGCTGCTCCTCGCCGCGCTGCTCGCGGCGCTCGCCACCGCCGCCCGCGCGCAGACCGTGACGCTGAAGCTCGGCACGCTCGCGCCGCAGGGCTCCACCTGGCACGACCTCCTCCGCGAGATGGCCCAGAAGTGGGAGCAGGCGTCGGGCGGGAAGGTGAAGCTCCGCATCTACGCAGGCGGCGCCCAGGGGTCCGAGGGCGACATGGTCCGCAAGATGGGGATCGGCCAGCTCCAGGCGGCCGCCATCTCGAACGTCGGCATGCACGACGTCATCCCCGAGCCCCAGGCGCTGAGCGTGCCGTTCCTGTTCCAGAGCGAGGGGCAGATGGAGTGCGCCTTCGACAAGGTGCGCCCCCGCGTGGAGCAGGCGCTCGAGAAGCGCGGCCTCATCGCGCTGCAGTGGAGCCGGATCGGGGCGATCCACCTGTTCTGCGACTCGCCGTTCAAGACCCCCGCCGAGATGAGCCGGGCGAAGATCTGGGCGTGGGAGGGCGATCCCAAGAGCGTCGAGGCGTTCCGGGCGGCCGGGATGCAGCCGGTCGTGCTCTCCGCGAACGACATGTACCCGTCGCTCCAGACCGGGATGATCAACTGCGTCCCGAACGTCCCCCTCTACGTCCTCACCGCGCGCCTGTTCGAGAAGGCGAACAACATGATGGACGTGTCCTGGTCCTACATGATGGGGGCGACCCTCGTGCGGAAGGACGCGTGGGAGAAGATCCCGGCGGACCTCCGGCCGAAGCTGCTCCAGATCGCGAAGGAGCTCGGGCAGAAGGTCGACGTCGAGGTTCGCCGCCTCAACGCCGACGCCGTCGGCGCCATGCAGAAGCAGGGCCTGCAGGTCGTGAAGGTCGACGCCGCCCCGTGGCGCCAGGCGATGGAGCGGTCGTGGCCGGTCGTGCGCGGCGGCGTCGTCCCGGCGGAGTTCTTCGACGCGGTGAAGGCCGCGCGCGACGCCTGCCCGGCGAAGTAGTCAAAGGTCCGCGCCCGCGACGAAGCGGGCGAGATCGCGCCGCAGCGCGCGGCAGGCGAAGATCAGGGTGAGGTGGCCGCGCGGGTAGCTCCGCGCGGTCGCTCCCCAGGCCGCCGCGAGCCCGAGCGCGCCCGCGCTGAGCGCGATCCGATCCTCCCGTCCCACCGCCACGAGCACGCGCCGCGCGGTCGGCCGGCGCGCGTCCGCGCGGAAGGGCGCGAGCATGCGGGAGAGCGCGTCGGGCGGGGGCGCCGGCGCGCCGGCGCGGCGCGCGAGGGCGAGGTAGCGCCGGCCGATGCGGGTGCCCGCGAACACCGCCGCCAGATCCGCCGGAGGCGCGACGAGCGCCGCGAAGTCGAGCGGCTCGGGCGCGGTCGCGGCGAGGGCGGCGGCGAGCGCGCCGAGGGAGAGCCCCACCACCCCGACCGATCCCTCCCCGCGAGCGCGGGCGAGCGCCGTGAGGACCCTGATCTCGAGCACGAGCTGCTCGAACGCCCCGCGCAGCGCGGGGAGGTCGGGCGAGACGAAGCCCTCGCCGCTGCGCGTGCCCGGAGGCGAGCGCTGCAGGTGGCGCGGCGGCACGAGCGTCCAGACGTCGAGGCCCGCGCGCGCGAGGAGCCGCGCGTACCCGGCGACGACGGCGAGCCGCGGCACCTTCCACGGCGGCACCAGGATGGCGGTTCCCCGCCGGGCACCGCGCGCGGCGCGCGCGTGCACGGCCATCCTGTCGTCGCCCGGGGCGGGGCGCGGCGACTCCGCGAGCCAGTCCCCCTCCCGCGGCGGCGCCGCGGGGAGCACCGGCAGCGGCCCGAAGCAGTCGAGCGGCACGCCGGGGGCCGCGCGGAAGCCGACCGCCGGACGTACGCGGCGATCCTCCGTCCACATCGCGAACCCGTCGATCGCGCGGTCGAGGAGCGGGGCCATCGGCGACTTCACGAGCCGGGCGGCACCACCGGTCGCAGCCTCAGCACAGCCTGTGGATCGTGTCGATGAGCGAGTCCAGATCGAACGGCTTCGCGAGGAACGCGGCCGCGCCGAGCCCTGCGACGGCGCGCCGGTCCGCGGCGTGGTTCGCCGACACCACCACCGTGGGGATGCCTGCGATGCGCGGGTCCTCGCGCTGGGCGGAGCGGAACGTCCAGCCGTCCATCACCGGCATGGTGAGGTCGAGCAGGATGACGCTCGGTGCAGCGGAGCGGGTGAGGTGCGCGAGCGCCTCGGCGCCGTTCGCGGCGCAGGAGACCTCGAAGCCTTCGTCCTGGAGCAGCTCCGCGAGCGTCTGCCGGATCGCGGTGTCGTCCTCGACGACGAGGATGCGGGCGGGGGAAGCCACGTTCGGCTGCACATTAGGCAGCGGGATCCCGTCCGGGAACCCGGGTACGCGAGGTGGCCCCAATCGAGACTCGCGCCGGGGTGATCCGGGGTGCGCCGTTGACACTCATGGCAAGCGAAAGGTAAACGCACCGGTCGCGCCGCGTGCGCCGGAGAGTCCAGGAAGATGTCGGAGAACGAGGGCACGAGCAGCTCTGCCGCGGCGGTGTTCGGCCGCGCGCGCCCGCCCTCGTTCTCGCTGCCGGATCGCGGGGTCGTCATCGGCCTCCGCTGGAGCGGCGTCGAGGGCGCGGGCAACCAGATCCTCGCCGCCAAGATCGAGTGCGGCCGGACGAAGACCAGGCTCACGCGGTTGTGGCGTCCGTTCACCGACGCGCCGGGCCGGCGCGACGTGCACGCGCGCTTCGCCGCCTGGGTCGCGGAGGAGGCGAAGTGGGCCGAGGGGCGCCTCGTCCTCGGCGTGGACTTCGCCCTGTCGCTCTCGGAGACCCACCTCCGCCAGCTCGGGCTCCTGCGCCAGGCCATCCGCGGGCCGGCGGTGCTCGGCCGGAACCTCCACGAGCGGTTCGTCGGTCCGGGAGGCGACTTCACCGAGGGCGCGGCGAAGTTCCGGGACGAGCTCGGCAAGGATCGCCCGCGCGCGACCGACTGCTACCGCGCAGAGGTCGGGGCGCCGACGAGCGCGCGCAGCTACCGCCAGACGTTCTTCGGGCTGTGCACGCTCGCCCAGGTCCAGGCGAGCTTCCTCCCCTGGGATCCGCCGCAGACCGGCAAGCCCGCCGTGGCGGAGGTGCGGCCCGCGCACGTCGCCCGCGTCGTCTGCGGCGTCTGCGCCTACCGCGACGACGACCGCGACGGCATCTCTCGCGCCTCGACCCGCGCGGCGATCCTCCGCACCCTCCGCAGCGCCTCGAAGCTGGAGTTCGAGATGGAGCAGGCCGCGCAGGTCGTCGAGGACGGCCGCGGCGACCACCTCGACGCGGTCCTCGCCGCCACCGGCGCCGCGGCCGCGTGGGAGGACGGGTTCCAGGGCGTCCCGTCGAACGTGCCGCGCTCGGAGGGCTGGATCCACTCCGTGCGCGAGGAGCCGTGGCGCTGAGCGCGGGGCGCGCCGCTGCCGCCGCCGCGCTCGCGGCGGTGCACCGCGACATCCAGGCGTTCCAGCCGCGCGGCTTCGGTCCGCCCGTGCACGGCCCGGCCGTGGCGAGCCGCATCTTCCTCATCGGTCAGGCGCCCGGCCCGCACGAGGCGCGGTTCGGCCGCCCCTTCGCGTGGACGGCGGGCAAGACGCTCTTCCGCTGGCTCGAGCGCGCGACCGGCGCCGACGAGGAGACGGTGCGGGCGCGCGTCTACATCAGCGCCGTGGTGCGCTGCTTTCCCGGCAAGACGAAGGGCGGAGGGGACAGGGTCCCCACGCCCGACGAGTGCGCGCTGTGGCGGGGCTTCGTCGCCCGAGAGGTGGAGATCCTCGCGCCGCGACTCGTCATTCCGGTCGGCCGGCTCGCCATCCAGGAGGTGCTCGGCCACACGGAGCCCATCGCGGCCGTGGTCGGACGCACGCTCAGGACGCAGTTCCACGGGGTGGACGTCGACGTCATCCCGCTCCCGCATCCGTCCGGGGCCTCCACCTGGTTCAAGATGGAGCCGGGGCGCACCCTGCTCGACCAGGCGCTCACGCTGCTCGCGAGTCACCCGGAGGTCGCGCGCACCTTCCGGCGGAGGGCGCGGCCGTGAGCGCTCGGCGCCCGCGCACGCTCGGCCGGGTCGCGCCGGTCGCCGTGCTCCTCGCCGCCCTCGCCGCCTGCACCCACGCCCCGCGTCGCTCGGAGCCCGAGGAGTCGCCGCGCCCGTCCTCGGCCGCGCCCGCGGGCGAGGAGGGCGAGGTCGGCCTCGCGAGCTTCTACGCGAGGAAGTTCCACGGCCGGCGCACCGCGAGCGGGGCGCGCTACGACATGCACGCCATGACCTGCGCGCACCCCCGGGCGCCGTTCGGCGCGCGCCTCAAGGTCACCGATCTCGAGAACGGGCGGAGCGTCGTCGTCACCGTCACCGACCGCGGGCCGTTCAAGCGCGGGCGGGTGGTCGACCTCTCGATGGCGGCGGCGCGCAAGCTCGGGATCGTCGACCGCGGCCTCGCCCGCGTCCGCGTGGAGGCGGTCGAGGACTGACCGGCCCCCGGGTCGCGGGCGGGCCGTGAAGGCGCGGCCCGCGTCGGATCGGTCGATCAGCCGCCGAGCTCCGGCAGCTCCAGCACGGCGCGCGTGCCCTTGCCCGGCTCGCTCTCGAGCCAGAGCGCGCCGCCGCTCCCCTCCACCACGCCCCGCGAGATGGCGAGCCCGAGCCCGCGCCCGCGCCCGTCGCGCTTGGTCGAGAAGAACGGCTCGAACGCGCGGCGGAGGACGTCGGGCGGCATGCCGGCCCCGTCGTCGGAGACGGTGATCCGCACGGCGCCCCCTCGCCGCTCCGCGCGCACCTCGACGCGGCCGGCGCGCCCCTCCGGCACCGCGTCGGCGGCGTTCGCGAGCAGGTTGCCGAGCACGTGCGCGACGCTCTCCGGCCGCGCGCGCACGGAGAGGCCGGCCGGGATCTCCTCGAGGATCCGGATCCGGTCGCCCGCGCGGATGCGGGCGTGGGACACGCTCGCCCGCACCACGTCGGCGACGACGGCGCGGCCGCCAGGCTCCGCGGCGGCGGCCCCGCCCGCGTCGGCGAGCGCGCGGACGAGCGTGCCGAGCCGCTCGAGCGCCGCGAGCGCGTCCGCGATGGCGTCGCGACCCTCGTGGCCCGAGCCGTCCGCGCGCCGCAGCCCGTCCTCGAGCAGGCGCAGGTTCGTCGTGATCACCGCGGCCGGGTCGCGGATCTCGTGGGCGACCGCGGTCGCGAACCGGCCCAGGGCCGCGAGCTTCTCGGACTGGTGCAGCGCGGCCTGGGCCTCCGCGAGCGCGTGCGTGCGGGTGTCGACGAGCTCCTCGAGCCGCGCGCGCATCGACTGCAGCGCGCGCGCGTTGTCGGAGAAGCGCACGGTGATCGTCCAGTAGACCGCGACGATCGGCACGATGAAGCCGGTGTCGAGGAGGTACGGCGTCGGGAACCGGCCCGTCGTCGCGAACGCGTCGTTGAGGCCGAAGAGGATCAGGGTCCCGAAGGCGGCGGCGTGGACGCCGGCGTGCCGGATGCCGGCGCGCCAGGCGCGCACGAAGCGCCACCAGGTGACGAGCGAGGCGCCGAGGAGGACGGCGAAGACGGCGTAGCCGAACGTGGTCGGGAGGGCGTCCCGGTAGACGGCGCCGAACGCCGGCACCTCGTGGCTGACGACGTCGTACGTGAAGACCACGCCGGGGATGAGCGCGAGGGCGGCGAGCAGGAGGAACGCCCGCCTCGCCGCGTGCTGCCACCGGCCGGGCTTCAGGCCGGCGAACGTCTCGGAGTAGCCGAACCAGGCCCAGAAGTGCACGAGCGCGCTCGCCACCTGGAACCGCGAGGTGAGCGTGACGATCGGATCGGGGAGCCCGAGCGTCGTCGCGAGGTTGCACACCGCGTAGGCCGCCGCGGAGAACGCGACGAGCGAGAAGCGGTGCTGATCGCGCCAGCCGGGCGCGAGCGAGAGCCGGCGCGAGAGCGCGCCGGCGAGCACCGCGACGAGCGCCGCCGACGCGGCGATGGCCGCGGCGACGTTCACCTCCGGCCACCGGCCGCGCGCGCACCCTCCGCGCCGGCGCGGATCGCGTCGATGGCGGCCCGGTAGTCGGGGGCGCCGAACACGGCGGTCCCCGCGACGAGGACGTTCGCGCCCGCGCCCGCGACGAGGGCCGCCGTCTCGGGCTTCACCCCGCCGTCCACCTCGATCTCCAGCGCCGGGTTGCGCGCGTCGGCGAGCGCCCGGAGCTGGCGGATCTTGTCGGTGCACGCGTCGATGTAGCGCTGGCCACCGAACCCGGGGTTCACGGTCATGACGAGCACCATCTCGCAGTCGCCGATCACCCACTCGATCGCGGAGAGCGGCGTCGAGGGGTTGAGCGCGACGGCGGGCCGCGCGCCGGCGGCGCGGATCGCCTGCAGCGTGCGGTGCAGGTGCGGGGACACCTCGGCGTGGACGGAGACGAGGTCGGCGCCCGCCCGGGCGAACGCCTCCACGTAGCGCTCCGGCTCGACGATCATGAGGTGCGCGTCGATCGGCAGCTTCGTCACCTTCCGGACCGCCTCGACCACGAGCGGCCCGATGGTGATGTTCGGCACGAACCGGCCGTCCATCACGTCCACGTGCACGACGTCCGCGCCCGCCGCCTCGATCGCGCGCACCTCCTCGGCGAGGCGGCCGAAGTCGGCGGAGAGGATCGAGGGGGCGATGCGGATCGGCAGGGGCATGGGGCGCACAGTCTACGCGAGACCGGCCGGCGCGTGGGCCGCGGCGCGGGGCGGCGAGGGTCCGCGGCGCGGACCCCGAACTCACCGTACGAGCCGTGCCGCGTAGAAGCCGTCGGTCCCGTGGCGATGGGGCACGGTGAGCAGGTCGCCGTCGGGCGTGAGCACGTCCGCCGGCACCGCGCCGCCCCCGGCGCGGGCGAAGCCTGCGCGCAGCGCGCCCGCGACCACGTCCGGACCCTCGGCGCGCGAGAGCGAGCAGATCGAGTAGGTCACCGGCGCGCCCGGTCGAGCGTAGCGCGCGGTGCTCGCCAGCACGGCCGCCTGGAGCTCGGCCATCCGGGTGAGATCGGCGGGCGTCCGCCGCAGCTTCAGCTCCGGGTGGCGCCGGAGGGTGCCGAGGCCGGCGCAGGGCGCGTCCACGAGCACGGCGTCGAAGCTCTCGGGCTCGAGGCCCGGGATGGGGCGAGCTGCGTCGGCGCAGATCACCCGGACGCCGGTGAGGCCGCGGCGCGCCGCCTCGCGGGCGAGCTCCTCCGCCTTGCGCGGGTGGAGCTCCACCGCGACGACCTCGGCGCCGGGCGTGAGCAGCTCGGCGAGGTGGAACGCCTTCCCGCCGGGGGCGGCGCAGGCGTCGAGCACGCGCGCGCGCGTCCCGCGGAGCGCGCCCGCCGCGTAGAGGGTGACGAGCTGAGCGGCCTCGTCCTGCACCTGGAAGGCGAGCCCGCCCGCGGCCCGCGCCAGCGCGGCGACCGAGGTCCCCGCGAGGACGATCCCGTCCGGCGAGCGGGGCGTGGGCTCGGCGGCGAGGCCGGCCGCCCGGGCCCGCGCGAGCAGGGCGTCGCGATCCGGCGAGCGCACCGTGAGCGCGGCCGGCTGGTTCATGCCGCGCGCGAGCGCGAGCGCCTCCTCCGGTCCGAGCCAGGAGACCCACTCCTCCGCGAGCCAGCGGGGCAGCGCCTCGGCCACCGCGACGTGCCCCACCGGATCGACCGCGAGGGCGGGCGGCTCGGGCAGGGTCGACGCGCGCGCGAGGGAGCGCAGCACGGCGTTCACGTAGCCCGAGGCGCGCCCGTGGTCTACCGCCTTCACGAGCGAGACGGTCTCGCCGACGGCCGCGTGGGCCGGCTTCCTGAGGAAGAGGAGCTGGTAGGCGCCGAGCCGGAGCGCGACGCGCGCGGCGGGATCGAGCGCGTCCACCGGGCGCCGCGAGTGCGGCGCGAGCGCGCCGTCGAGGGCGAGCGCGCGGCGGAGCGTGCCGTAGACGAGCTCGGTCGCGAGGCCGGCCTCGCGCGGGTCGAGCGCGCCGGCGCCCGCGAGCGCCGCGTCGAGCGCGCGCGACGCGTAGGCGCCGCCCTCGTCCACGCGGCGCAGGACCTCGAAGGCGATCTGGCGTGCGGTCGTCATGTGCCGAACGTGAAGGTGCGACGGCGCAGGCCGTTCGCGAAGTCGACCGCGGCCTGCGGGGGCTTCCCCTCGGGCTGCAGCCGGGTGACGAGGAGCGCGGTCCCCTCGCCGCAGCGCACCGCGACGCCGCGCCCCGGCACGACCGCGGCCGCCCCGGGGGCGTCCGGCGCCGCCGCCGCGGCGGCGGGATCCTCGACGACCTCGAGCAGCTTCACGGACCGTCCCTCGAGCGTGGTCGTCGCCCCGGGCCAGGGCGTGAACGCCCGCAGCCGGTCGCGGAGGCGCCGGGCGCGGACCGTCCAGTCCACCCGCCCGTCCTCCTTCTCGAGGATCCGCGCGAGGGTGGCGCGCGTCCCGTCCTGTCTCACCGGCACGAGCTCGCCCGCGGCGAGGAGCGCGAGCGCCGCGACGAGCGCCTCGCCGCCCAGCGCGGCGAGCCTCGGCGCGAGCGTCTCGGAGGTGTCGTCGGGGCCGATGGGGAGGACGCGCTGGAGGAGCACGTCGCCCGTGTCGAGCCCCTCGTCCATCTGCATGATCGAGACGCCCGTCTCCGCCTCGCCCTCGGCGATCGCCCACTGGATGGGCGCAGCGCCGCGGTACTTCGGCAGGAGCGACCCGTGCACGTTGAGCGCGCCGTGCGGCGCGAGCTCGAGGAGATCGCGGCCCAGGATCCGCCCGTACGCCGCGACGGCCAGGAGGTCCGGGCGGAGCTGCGCGAGCTCGCGCGCGAGAGAGCCGTCGCGGACCTTCACCGGCTGCAGCACCGGGACGCCGTGCTCGCGCGCCCACGCCTTCGTCGCCGGCTCGCGCAGCGCCTGCCCGCGGCCGGCCGGGCGATCCGGCTGCGCCACCACCGCCGCGATCTCGTGCCCGGCGCGCGCGAGCGCGTCGAGCGGGGGTACGGCGAAGGCGGGAGTGCCCATGAAGACGATGCGCATGAGGGGGCCTGTATAGGCGGGGTCGAGGTCGGGGTCCATCGGGGCGACGAAGGTCGCGGTCGGGTCGGGGTCACTCGACCGCCACCATCACCAGATCGCACACGTGCGTCCCCGTCTCGAAGCGCGGGATGGCGGCGGCGAGCGCGGCGCAGGCGGGGCCGGAGCGCGCCTCGGCGAGCGCCGCGTCGAGATCGATCCCGGCCCGGGCCGCCTGTCCCGCCGTCTCGCCGTCCACGACCGCGCCCGCGTGCTCGGTCGGACCGTCGCGCCCGTCGGAGCCCGCGGCCAGGACGGCGGCGCGCAGCCCGGCGATCTCCTTCGCCGCGAGCAGCGCGAGCGCCTGCGCGCGGCCTCCGTCGGGGTTGGCGGCGGAGGCCGGGACGTGGATGGTCGGCTCGCCGCCGAGCGCGAGGAGCCGCCGGCCCTGGCCCGCGTTCGCGCGCGCCCACGCGCCGAGCTGCGCCGCCACCTTCGCGACGTCGCCCACGAGCGGCGCGGGATCCGCCTCCGCGTCGAGCCCCCGCCCGCGAGCAACCTCGGCGGCGGCGCGGGCGAGATCCCCCGGGCCGGCGAGGAGGCGGTGCGCGATCGCCGCGAAGCGCGGGTCGCCCGGCTTCGGCGTCTCGCGGCCCGCCGCCGACTCTTCGTCCACGAACGCGCGCACAGAGGCGGGCAGGGCGGCGCGGGTGCCGGTGCGGGCGAGGACCGCCTCGACGTCGGCCCAGGTGGTCGGATCGGGCACGAGCGGCCCGGACGCGATCGTGGAGAGGTCGTCGCCCGGCACGTCGGAGAGGACGAGCACGCGCACCGGCGCGGGCGCGAGCCGCGCGCCGAGGCGGCCGCCCTTCAGCGCGGAGAGGTGCTTCCGGACGGCGTTCAGCTCCTGGATCGTCGCGCCGGCGCGCATCACGGCCGCGAGCGCGTCCGCCTTGTCGTCGAGGGAGATCCCCGCCGGCGGGGCCACGGCGAGCGCGCTGCCGCCGCCCGAGAGGAGCACGAGCGCGGCCGACCCGCCGTTCGCGTCGGCCCAGGCGGCGATGGCCTCGCCGGCCTCGAGCGAGCCGCGCGTCGGGCGCGGGTGGCCGGCCGCGAGGGTGCGCACGCCCGCCGGCGCCCGCGTGCCCTCGGGGTGGACGCAGAGCGGGTCCGACGCGCGCGACCCCAGCACGGCGAGGGCGGCCTCGATCATCGGCGTCGCGGCCTTTCCGAGGGCGAGCACGCGGACGGGGCCCGCGGGGAGCGGCTCCTCCGCGAGCGCCTCGGCGACGCGCCGCGCCGCGCCGAGCTGCGCGACGGCGGTTCGGTAGATGTCCCCACACGTGGAGGCGAGTGGGCGTGGAACCTGCATCGTCACCTCCCGTGCGACGGCGTCGTTGCGGTGCGAGGGGCAAACGATAGAATCGCGGGGGCCCGGCGTCGCGGGGCCGGAGGGAGCATCGCATGGCCGAGGCATCCGCCGCAGCCGACGCGCCCGGCGCAGCCGTGAAGCGGCGGCAGGTCCTCGTCGACCGCGGCTTCCAGCTCAAGTACGCGCTCCTCATGGCAGGCGCCGGGCTGCTCATCGCGGTCGTGTTCGGGCTGTGGCTCCACCAGGTCCACGCGCAGGTGACCGCGCTCGTCGCCGCCGATCCGGAGACCCGCGCCCTCGTGGCGCGCAGCGACCGCGTGCTCCTCTGGGCGTTCGCCGCGATCGCGCTGCTCCTCGCCGGCTCCCTCGGGCTGCTCGGCGTCGTCATCACCCACCGCGTCGCCGGCCCCATCTTCGTGATGGGCCACTACCTGCGCGTCCTCTCCGAGGGTCGGTTCCCGCAGATGCGCACCCTCCGCAGGAGCGACGAGCTCAAGGCCTTCTTCCGGACCTTCATCGAGGCCGTCGAGCGGATGAAGGCGCGCGAGGCGCGGCACGCGGCGGTCCTCGAGGACGCCCTCGCGCGGATGCGCGCCGCCGCGGTGCGCTCGCCGGAGCTCGCCCCCGCCATCGAGGCGCTCGCCGCCGCCGCGCGCGAGCGGCGCAGCGCCCTCGCCCTCGACGATCCCGAGCCCACGCCGCTCGCCGTCCCTGCGCCGCAGCGGCACGCCGCGCCCTAGCCAGAGAGGTCCCCACATGCGAACCCTCCCCGCCGTAGCCGCCTGCCTCCTCCTCGCCGCGTGCGGGAGCCCCAGCGATCCCGCCGGTTGGGCGAAGCGCGCCGCGAGCCGCAGCCGGCTCGACGAGAAGCTCGACGCGCTCTCCCACGTCCGCAAGGCGCCCGGCGATCGGGCCGCCGCCGTGCCGTACCTCGTGGAGGTCCTCGCGCAGGCGCCGCGCGCCCGCGCCGAGGCGGCCGTGGCGCTCGGCGAGATCGGCGACTCGCGCGCCGCCGCGCCCCTCCTCGCCGCCCTCGATCCGGCGCCCAAGGATCGCGACACGGTCGACGCGAACCGGCGGATCGCCGAGGCGCTCGGCGCGCTGCGCGCGCGCGAGGCCGTCCCGGCGCTGAAGCAGCTCACGGCCTCGTCCGACGGGTACACGCAGGTCGCCGCGGTGGACGCGCTCGGCCGCATCGGCGATCCCTCGGCGGTGGACACGCTCGTCAAGATCGCCACCGGCGACGGCGTCGAGCCGTTCACCGCCAAGAAGGCGCTCCTCGCGCTCGGCTCCATCGCCGATCCGCGCGCCGGCAAGGCCGTGCTCCGCATGCTCTTCGACGAGCGGCCGGGCGTGTCCTTCTTCCCGGAGGCGGCGTTCGCGGCCTACCAGATCGGTCCGCCCATGGCGGCCCCCCTCATCGCGGTCCTGGAGGGCCGCGACGCCGAGCTCGCCGGCTGGGCACGTCAGCGCGGCGTCGTGCAGGGCGCGCTCTACGCCAAGTCCGCGCAGCTCCTCGGCGACGTCGCGGGCGCGGAGGCGGTCCCGGCGCTCGTGCAGAAGCTCTCCTACCAGGACGCGGACCCCCGCCTCGCGCTCTACGTGCGCGTCTTCGCCGCCGAGTCGCTCGGGCGCATGCGCGCCCGCGAGGCGGTCCGCCCCCTCGCGGACCTCGTCGCGCGCGAGCGCGACCCGGACGTGCGCGACCGCTACTGCGACGCGCTCTCCCGCATCGGCGACGCCGGCGCGGTCCCGGCGCTCCGCAGCGCGGCGTCCTCGCAGGACGCGCGGCTCCGCGACGCCGCGCTCGCCACGCTCTCCCGCCTCGGCGGCGCCTCCGAGCGTTCGGTCGTGGAGGCGGCGGCGCAGCGCGTCTGCGCCGCGGGCTGCGACGCCGGGCGCGAGGCCGCGTTCAAGGGCATGCTCGCGCGGCTCGACGCCGCCGCCGCTTGCGGCGGGGACGCGAGCTGCTGGACGGGCAAGCTCGCGGATCCCAGCGCGGCAGTGCGCGATCGCGCGGCGCTCGAGGTGGGGCGCGCGGGCGGCGCGAAGCAGGCCGCGGCGCTCGCCGACGCGCTCGTGCGCCCGGTCGAGCAGGACGCCGACCTCGCCGCGCGCTACCACGCGGTGCTGGGCCTCGGCTGGATCGCCTCCCGCGAGCCGCTCGGAGCGGCCGGCGCGGACCTCGCCGCGAAGATCGACGGCATGATCTCGCACGATCGCGGCCGGACGCTCACCGCCGGCGTGAACGAGGACGCGCTGCGGCTCGCGACGCGGCTCCGCCGCGCGGCGCGGTAGCAGCGAGCCGCGGTTCACTCCCGGGCGCGGTCGCCTCGGCGATCGCGCCCGGCTCGTCTCCAGGGCCTCACCGCCGGGCGCTTCCGACGACCTGGAGCACGGGCCCGCCCTGCGGCGACGGGCCGCGGCCATCGGGATCGACGGCCGTGCGCAGCCCTACCTCGCCGCCCGCTTCCGCTTCGAGGCGCCCGGGCGCTCCCAGGAGCTCGGCAGGAGGCTGAATGGCAGGAGCTTCGCGACGAGCGGGAGGAGCAGCATCCCTCCGGGCGCGGCGAAGATCGCGAGGGCGGGCACGGCCTTCGCGAGATCGACGAGCTGCGCCTTCACCTTGCGCTTCTCGTCCTGCGTGAGGGCGTTCCCCGCCGCCGCCTTCGCGAGGAGCTGCCCGAGCTCGCCGGTCTCGCGGATCTCCGTGACGAGGGCGTCGAGGTTGTCGGTGACGGCCGTGGAGACGCGCTCCACCACCACGTCGGTGGCGGCGTCGAGGTCGGCCGTGAACACGTGCCAGCCCGAGCTGCCGCCGTCGCCGAGCGCCTCGAGCCAGTCCGCGTGATCGGCGTGCTGCGCGGCGGCCTCGATCTCCGCGGCCGCGATGACCTGCGCGTCGAGCCGGGCGGCGCGCGCGAACGACTCGACCCACGCTGCCGGCGCGTCGTGCACGAGCTTCAGCCCGAGCTGGGCGAGCCGGAGCTGCTCGAGGAGGAACCCGCGCACGCGCTCCGGCGTGGCCTCGGCGAGGGCCTCGGGCGACCGGGGCGAGGTGATCGCGTGGCGCGTCTCCCGGGTCGCCGCGCGGTCGAGGCCGAGGCGCGCGATCTGCCGGTGGCGCACGGCCTGGACCGGCGCGCCCGAGAGGCCCGCCGCGCCGAGGAGGCCGGCGAGCGCCTCCGCGAGGAGGGCCGACTCGCGCACGGCGTAGGCGCCGTGGCGCGCGAGGGCTTCGGCCACGAGGCGCCCGTCCCGGTGGTACCCGCAGACGACGCGCGCGAGCCGGCGGCGCAGCACGGCCACGGCCCCGGCGTGGAGGGGCAGCGCGTGCGCCGGATCGCCGGGCGGGTAGAAGCGCGCATGGAGCGCCTCCGCCGCGGCGCGGGCGGCTCGATCCACGGCGCGATCGCTCGCGCCGCCTGGCTGCTCGGGCTCCGCGGCGATCGCGACGGCGTGCTCGCCGACCGCGGCGGCGAGCGCCGCGGCGATCTCGGCACGGCGGCGGGCGCGCACGAACGGATCGCCGCGCAGGAGCGCGAGATCGAGGGCGAGCCCGATGTGCGCGCGGATCTCCTCGATGAACGCGTCCGCGGCAGAGGACGCGGGTGCGCGGCTGCCGTCGGAGGCACCGGGCCGCCCCACCGCGACCCGGCGCCTGAGCGAGCGGGTGACGAGCAGGTTCGCCGCGGGCGCGAGATCGAGCGGAGACGCGCCGGCGCCGCGCACCTCGGCGGGGAGCCGGGCGCGGGCCTGGTCAGGATCGTGGCGGAGGAGCTCCTCGTCGAGGAGCTTCCCCAGCCACCGTCTGTCGGTGAGCCGTCTCGGCACGTGGCGTCCGGGCCGGCGAGTGTAGCGCGCTTCGTTCGGGTCTCGCTCGCCCGCCCGGGTGGAAAGGCGGGAGGGGCGGAGGCCCTCGGCCGGTGAAAAGGCTGGAAGATCAGCGGGCCGACTTGGCCCGGCCCTTCTTCTCCTCGGGCTCCTCGGGGGGCGGCGCGGGGACCGCCACCGGGCCGCGGTGGATCCCGAACTTCTCGAAGGTCTTCCCCTCCACCTGCTGCAGCACCTCGGGGTGCTCGCGGAGGAACGCCTTCGCCTGCTCGCGGCCCTGGCCGATCCGCTCGCCGCCGAAGCTGAACCAGGTGCCGCTCTTCTCGACGATGTTCTCGTTCGAGGCGAGGTCGAGCAGGTCGCCTTCGCGGCTGATCCCCTGGCCGTACATGATGTCGAACTCGACCTCCTTGAACGGAGGGGCGACCTTGTTCTTCACCACCTTCACGCGGGTGCGGTTGCCGATGATCTGGTCGCCGTCCTTGATCGCGCCGATGCGGCGGATGTCGAGCCGCTGCGTGGCGTAGAACTTGAGCGCGTTGCCGCCGGTGGTCGTCTCCGGGTTCCCGAACATCACCCCGATCTTCATGCGGATCTGGTTGATGAAGATGACGATGGTGGAGGACTTGGAGATCGTGCCGGTGAGCTTGCGGAGCGCCTGGCTCATGAGGCGCGCCTGCACGCCCATGTGCGCGTCGCCCATCTCGCCCTCGAGCTCGGCCTTCGGCACGAGCGCGGCGACCGAGTCGACGACGAGCACGTCGATGGCGCCGGAGCGGACGAGCGTCTCGGCGATCTCGAGGGCCTGCTCGCCGGTGTCGGGCTGCGAGATGAGGAGGTCGTCGGTGCGGACGCCCAGCCTCCGCGCGTAGCCCACGTCGAGGGCGTGCTCGGCGTCGACGAACGCCGCGATGCCGCCCTTCTTCTGCGCCTCGGCCACCGCGTGGAGGGCGAGGGTCGTCTTGCCGGAGGACTCCGGGCCGTAGATCTCGATGATGCGGCCGCGCGGGAACCCGCCGACGCCGAGGGCGATGTCGAGCGAGACCGAGCCGGTCGAGACCGCCTGGACGTCCTTCACGAGCGCCTCCTCGTTGCCGAGGCGCATGATCGAGCCCTTCCCGAAGGCCTTCTCGATGGACGAGACGGCCAGCTCGATCGCCTTCTCCTTCTCCGGTGCGACGGCCATTTCTTTCGTCTCCTTGCGGGGGGCGCCTTCAGCGCTCCCGGCGACTTGCGCGGTGGAGGTCTCTCCTAGCAGCGCGCCCTGACAGGCGCTTTCGTCGGGACCTGAACAGATGGATACTGAACGGACGGTCGGCCGTCAAGGAGACGGCCAGGCGCATCCCGGGTACCCCTCGAGACGCACGTGGGTCAGGCCGACGCCCCGCCGCCGCCGACCAGGAATCCCCCCGGCTCCAGGCCGAGCCGGCGCACCGCGGTGTCCCAGCGCTTCTCGAGCGGCACGTCGAACACGAGCGAGCTGCCGTCGAGCTCGAGCGGCACCCACGCGCCGGCCGCCACCTCCCGCTCGACCTGCATCGGCGCCCAGCCGGAGTAGCCGAGCAGGAGCAGGAACGGATCGCCGGCGCCCGGAGCGCGCACGAGCGCCTCCAGCAGCTCGCGCGAGCCGCCCAGGGAGAGGGCGTCGCCGACCTTCACCGCGCCCTCGGCGTCGGCCGCCACGGTCCCTGGCCGGAAGAGGATCCAGAGCCGCTCCGGCTGGACCGGGCCGCCCACGAGCACCGGCGCGTCGGCGCGGCCGTGCGCCTCCGCAGCGCGGCGCAGGTCCTCGTCCACGCTCGCGAGCACCTCAGCGACCGTCACCGGACCGGGGCGATTCACGACGAACCCGAGCGCCCCCTCGCCGTGGTGCTCGGCCATGAGCACGAGCGAGCCCGCGAAGTTCGGGTCGGAGAGGGCGGGAGCGGCGACGAGGTAGCCGGGGGCGAGGCCGGAGGGTGCAGGGCTCTGCATGGTTTCTCCGCGGCCGCCCGACGGGGCGCGCCGCCTCCAGATCTCGCGCGGACGGCCGCGTCGCGCAACTCGCAGCCGCGAAAACGAGAGGGGAGCGCCCCCCTCGGCCGCCGGGCCGCCTCGAGGCGCCCGTCCGATCCCGCCTTCGCGCCGCCCGCGCCGGCTTCAGTGCGCCGGCGCGCTGCGGCGGACCGGGAGCGGGTCCACCGTGCTCGCCTGCGGGCCCTCGTCGCCGCTCTCCTCGACGAAGCGAACGCCGCGGCCGACCTCGAGCCGCGGGAACTGGCCGCGCACCACCGCGTTCGCGTGGAAGTAGACGTCGCGCCCGTCCGGCGTGCGCAGGAACCCGTAGTGCTCGTCCGGGAACAGGCGCACCACCACCCCCTCCGTAGCCGCCGCGTGGGCCTTCACGCGGCCGTCGAGACGCCGCACGCGATCCTCGAGCTGCCGCCGCGCCTCGCGAAAGGCCTGCTTCACCACCGCGTAGAGATCCTCGTGCGTATCCGTGCCCAGGGGGGGATTGCGCCCCACGACGATCCTGCCGCGCGGGATCGACACCTCCAGCCGGACCCGGTACTGGCCGCCGCTGTGCCGGTGATGCCGGCTCGGCGCCTCGAGCCTCACCGTGCACCCGACGATCCGGTCCGAGGCGCGCTCGAGTCGCGCCGCCTCGGACTGGATGAGCGTCGCCACCGCCTGGGAGGGCGTCACGTTCCGCCAGCCGATCTCGATGGGCTTCTGCATCGCGTCACCTCCGCCTGCCTAGCGCCTGCCGCGCCGAGACCGGCGGCCCCGGCGCCGCACCCTCATGCTACGTCCGGCACCCGGCCCGGCGCCGCAGAGAGGCGGGGCGCTCCGGAGGTGGCCTGCGTACGAACCGCGGTGCCCCCCGCTCCCCGCCCGTGCCGCGCGCGCTCGACGGTGGCCCGCCCGCCGGGCGGAGCGGCGCACGCCCGCGCGGCGCGTGCCACGGAGCGCGCCGACCCAAGGTGCTCCGTTGCGGCGCGCGCGCCCGCGGCGGGATCCTGGGAACGTGCCGAGGCCGCGCGGCGCCCGCGTCAGCGTCACGGCACGCGGGCGCGGCCACGCGCAGCGCGGCCGGGAGGGCAGGCCATGAGGTGGCGATCGCTGCTCGGTGCGCTCCTCCTCTGCGGCGCCGGCGTCCTGCCGGCGCGCGCGGTCGCGGAAGGCCCGCAGGCGGGGGTCTCGTTCGAGCTCTTCGAGGAGGGGCTCGCGCCGTACGGGGAGTGGATGGTGGCGGGCAGCTACGGGCGCGTGTGGCGGCCCGTCGGTGCCGGGCCCGACTGGCGCCCCTACGTGGACGGCGAGTGGGTCTGGACGGACGAGGGCTGGTACTGGGCAAGCGACGAGCCGTGGGCGTGGGCGACGTACCACTACGGCCGCTGGATCTTCGATCCCTGGCTGGGCTGGATCTGGGTGCCCGGGCATGCGTGGGCGCCGGCCTGGGTCGCCTGGCGCGTCGGGGGCGGCTTCATCGGGTGGGCGCCCCTGCCGCCCGGCCTGGTGACGTGGTGGGTGGACCCGGCGCCCATCGCGGTGACGTACTGGGTGTTCGTGCCCGCGCCGCGGTTCGTCGGCCACCCGGTCCGACCCGCGCTCGTGCCGCCCGCGCGCGTCCCGGACATCCTGCCGAGGACGCGCCCCGCGCCGCCCCGCCGCGCCGGGGTGGCCCGGCCGGCGCCGCCGCGCGGCGGGCCGCCGCTGCGCATGGGCGAGACGGAGGGCGG
>NZ_JALCYX010000005.1:156725-157860 GCF_022690695.1 Anaeromyxobacter sp. SG17 | reverse complement strand
CCGCTGGGCCCACCCGCGCGCGGGGGAGCCGAGGCACGCGGCGCGGCCCCACGGCGCGGAGGTCCCGCGCCGCTACGAGCGCGCGCGGGAAGCCGCCCCGCCCCGGCGGAGCGCGCCGGGCGCGAAGCGGCGCGGGCCGCGCTGAGGAAGGGACCGGTGCGCGGGCCGCCCCCTCCGCGCTACAACCGCCCGCGTGAGCCTCCGGATCGCCGTCATCGGGCACGTCGAGCACGTCACCATCGGCCGTGTCCCCGCCGTCCCGGCGGCGGGCGACATCGTCCACCTCGACGGACCGCGCTGGTTCCCGGGGGGCGGAGGCGGGGTCGCGTTCTGGCAGCTCGTGCGGAGCCCCGCGGAGCTGCACCTCTTCACGGCGATCGGCGACGACGCCGCGGGTGACGCCGTCGCGGCCGAGCTCGCGGCGAGCGGCGCGCACGTCCACGCGGTCCGCCGGGCGGAGCCGCACACCCGCGCGATCGCCATGGTCGATCCGGCCGGCGAGCGCACCATCCTGGTGGTGGGCGAGCCCCTGCATCCCCGCGCCGAGGACCCGCTGCCGTGGGGCGCGCTGGCGGGCTTCGACGCCGCCTACTTCACGGCGCAGGACCCCGCGGCCCTCCGGGCCGCGCGCGCCGCGCGGGTGCTCGTCGTCGCCGCCCGGCGCCGGCCCGCGCTCGCCGCCTCGGGCGTGCGCGCGGACGCGGTGGTCGGCAGCGTCCGCGATCCGCGGGAGGCGAGCCGGCGCGCGGACCACGCGGTGCCGCCCGTGGCGCTCGTGCTCACCGACGGCGCGCGCGGGGGCCGCATCGAGACGGAGGAGGGGCTCGAGGTCTTCGAGGCGCCGCCCTCGCCGCCGCGGGGCGGGGGCGCGTACGGGGCGGGGGACAGCTTCGCCGCGGCGCTGACGTTCTTCCTCGCCGCGGGCGTGCCGCTCGCGGAGGCCTGCCGGCGCGCGGGGCTCCACGGCGCGGCGGTGCTGGGTGGGCTCGATCCGCGGACGGGGCAGCTCCCGCTCGAGGATCCGCGCTGAGGGACGTCGACGAGACGGAATCGGGCGCGGGGGCCCCCCCCCCCCCCCGGGCGCCCCCCCCCCCCCCCCCCGCGGCAAAGCCCCGCCCCAGCGGCCCGCGGGGAC
>NZ_JALCYX010000005.1:120610-156715 GCF_022690695.1 Anaeromyxobacter sp. SG17 | reverse complement strand
GTGGTTGGCCCCCCCCCCGTGCGGGCCCGCCGCCCCCCCCCGCCCGCGCGGGACGAGCGGCCCCCTCTCCGCTCAGTAACGGACCTGCAGCTGCGGCAGCAGGATCGCGTCCTCCGCGCCGACCTTCAGGACGGAGCGGCCGAGGTCGAGGTGCACGACCGCGTGGCCGCGCAGCGCGAGCCACTCCGCCGGCGCGTCGAACTCGATCGGGAGGCCGCAGGCGTCGAGCGCGCCCGCAGCGCCGCTCTCCTCCCACGCTCCGACGTCGTCGAGGACGATGCGCACGTGCGCCACTTTCCCCGGCGCGGGCAGGGTGAACGTGCCGAGGTCCCAGGCGTGGTCGGCGCGCGTCAGGTCCATGGTGGTGACGCGGCTCAGGTCGATGGCGAGCGGCGCGCCGTCCACCTCGACGGAGACCGCCGCGAGGTCGAGGACGACCGCGTCGAAGCCGGGGTTCGCGACGCCGAGGAGCCGCAGCGTCGCGAGCTGAGGCTCGAGGGACGTCGTCGGATCGGTCGCGCCCACGGAGTCGTCGGGCGGGGGCGTGATCGGGGTCTCGATCGCCGGCTCGCCGGGAGATCCGGCAGGTCCGGTCTTGCCCTTGGGGCTCGTGCCGCCGCAGGCGATCGCGGCGAGGGAGAGGAGGAGGAGGCCAGTCTCGAGCGTTCGGATCATGGTCTGTTCCTCCTTCACGGGCTGCAGGTCTCGCCGGTGGGCGAGGTCGGGTCGACGCCGAGGGCGCGGGCGTCGACGGGCTGGGCCGGGCCGACGGCGAAGCCGTCGGGGAACGGCAGCGCGTCGCCCTGCGTGTTGAAGGCGGCCAGGTCGTCGATGAGCCCCTTGATGTCGCCGCACGCCGTTCCGCCGAGCGCCGTCACGGCGTCGGCCACGAGCGGCGAGGACGTCCCGAACGCGCGCCCGTTGCAGATGGCGGCCGCGGTCTGGTGGGCGAGCAGGATGCGGAAGCGCGCGAGCGCGTCGCGCGGCTCGCCGGACACGTACCGCGCCGGGCTGGCCCAGAGCAGCCCGAGGAGCTCCTCGAGCGTGTCGATCGTGGTGAACCCGAGGTCGATGGGGCCGCCGGCGATGCATGCCGTCGCCGCGTCGACGTGCGTCTTCCAGAAGCCGAGCGTCCGGGTGACGCCGCTCGGCGGGGGCGGAGGCGGCACCTCGGGCGGCTTGCACACCACCCGCGCGGTGCACTGCGCCTCGCCGTGCTCCCACCCCGCCGCGAAGCGGTTGTCGAGCCGCGCGCAGCCACCGGTGGTCGAGCAGGACATGCCGGCCTCCCCGGCGAGGGCGACGCACTCCTCGTACGAGTCGATGGTGAGCCCGTACTCGAAGGTCTGCGATCCGCCGACGGGGAGCGCGAGGTCGAGCTCCTGCCGGGCCGGGTCCATGAACCGATCGCTGATCCACGCGACGATGGAGACGTCGGTGGGGTGCACGTTCCGGACGGTCGCCTGGAACGTGAGGGTCGCGGGATAGGAGTCGACCTCGACGACGGCGGCTCCGTTGACGGTCTTCTCGCACACGAGCTCGTGTGCGCGGGCCAGCGGGGCCGCGAGCATCATCGCCGCGACCCCGGCCCACCTGCAGGGTGGTCTCACTGGGATCTCCTCGCTCCGGGGAAGGGAGTCGGCGGAGGCTCGTTTCACGTGCCATGCCGGTAGGCGAAGGTAGGTTCGGGCGCACGGCGGCACGTCGAGCGGCCGAGCGGTGGGAAGTCTCCTGCCGCGGGCAGGGCAACGGACGGGAGCAGGTGGGCACGCTCGTTCCCTCGAGCCACGAGCGGCCCCCAATCCGCGGGGCCAACCGCCTCTGGCGCAAGCTCGACGTGGTGGTCGCGGCGTCGGAGCGCCGCTTCGGAGGGGGAGCGAGCGAGCACCCGCTGGGCAGCCCGCTCAGCGGCCGCCCGCGAGGCGCGCGATGCCCCGCTCGACCGCTCCGACGAGGTAGGGCCGCAGCTCCGCCGGGGCGATGATCCGATCGAGCGATCCGACGCGGAGCGCGCGCTCGACGGTGTGGATCGCGTCGAACTCCTCGGCGACCTCGCCGACCTTCTCGGCGCGCACCGCGGCCGTCACCTCCGAGCGCCGGAGCAGCGCCGCCCCGCCCGCGGCGGCCGCCTTCTCCGCCTCCGCGACTCGCGGGTCCTTGCGCGTGCGGGACTCGACCTCTCGCGCGAACACGACCGCCGCCGCGGGGGCGCCGCCGATCACGGACGCCCGCGCGCCCTCCACCGCGACGACCTCCATGTCCTCGCGGAGCGCCTTGGAGAACACCACGAACGCGCCGCCGTGGTAGCGGGACACGACGCAGAAGACGATGGGCCCGCGGAAGTTCACCACCGCGCGGCCGATCTCCGCGCCGTGCTCGAGCTGCAGGCGCCGCATCGACTCGGGGGAGCCGTCGAAGCCGGAGAGGTTCGCGAGCACCACCACGGGGCGGTTGCCGCTCGCCGCGTTGAGCGCCCGGGCGATCTTCTTGGACGACTGCGGGAAGAGCGTCCCGGCCGACCAGAGCTCGGGCCCGTCCGCGGGGACGAACTCGAGGCGCGGGAGCGGGCGGGACTCGATGCCGAGGAGGCAGACCGGGAAGCCGCCGAGGTGCGCGTCCCAGACCACGGCGGTGTCGCCCCCGCGCAGGTCGCGCCAGCGCTCGAGCGGGGCGTGATCCTGGTCCACGCAGGCCGCCATCACGCGCCGGATGTCGAACGGCTTCTTGCGGTCCGGGTTCTTCTCGAGGCTGAAGACGTCGCCCACCGTCTCGAACCCGGCGCCGCCCTCCGGTCCGTGCGGGTACGAGCGCACGTCGCGTTCCACCGGGTCGGAGGTCGCGGCGCGGCGCGGGGCGCGCTCGCCCGGGACGACGTAGGTGTGCGCGTAGTGCCGCATGAGGATCCCGACGGCCTCCGCCACGCTGCCGGCCCGGTACTGCGCCTGGCCGTTCGGCCCCATGATCCGGTCGTAGCCGCCGATGCCCATGTTGTCCTCGGCCGAGACGCTCCCGGAGTACTCGAGCGCCTCCTTCCCGGTGAGGACCATGGCGGACCCGGGCGTCATCACCAGGATGCCCCGGGTGTGCATGAGCATCGTCGCCTCGGCGTTCCAGTAGGGCTGGGCGCCGACGTTGATGCCGACGACGACGACGTTGAGCTCGCCCCCGCGCTGGGTGAACTCGACGATCCGGCGCAGCACGCGCGAGATCCAGTCCATGTTCTCCGTGCCGCTCTCCATCGAGATCTTCGCGCCCGCGGAGACCGCGAACCACTCGAGCGGGACCTGGAGCCGCTCGGCGAGGGCGAGGGCCGCCTCGATGCGGGCGCACTCGGGCTCGGCGAGCGAGCCCATCGCCCTGCTCGGGTCGCCGAGCAGGACCACGCGCAGCATCCCCTCGGGGTGACGATCCGTGAAGCTGCGCACCGTCCCGACCACTACGTTCGACGGGTTCGCGCCGGGCGGCCGCGTGACCGGGACGAGCGCGCCGGCGGCGTCGAGATCGTGCTCGACGAACTCGCCCGGCGGGACCGCCGCCTGGGTGCCGCGCGACGGCGCGAGCAGCTTCACGATCTCGAACGGGTGGGTGAGCCCGCGCCGGCGGAGCTGGACGACGCGCTGCTCGTACTCGGTCATCGGCTCCAGCGGCCGATCGGTGGGCTCGTCCCAGCGGATCGACACGCCCCCCCGGTCGTCCGCGACGAAGCGCAGCAGCGTCCGCTTCATCGCGCCCGTCGCCGGATCGGGGAGCCGCGCGTCGATGAGCGCCATCTCGAGCCCGAGCCCCGCCGCGGCGGGCGCCATCCGCGCGGCGAGGCCGCGGATCTCGGCCGGCGTGAGCGGCAGGGGCGGGCCGACCGTGAGGAGCACGCGGTTCCACTCGAGCCGCTGCCCCGGCGCGCGGCGCGCCTGGAAGCGCCGCATGCCGGCGAGCGCCTCGTGGAGCATCCGCTCGACGTGGGGCATCTGCACCACGCGCCCGGAGCCGTCGCGCACCGGGGCGATGGCACGCACCTCCGCGACCGCGAAGAGCCGCTCGTCCCTGGGGTTGTCGCGGGAGACGCCGCGGTAGAGGTACACGTCCTCGACCGAGGGGAGGCGCTCGAGCTCGAACCGCGCGAGCCGCCCGAGCTGCATCCGCTTGAAGAGCATCGGGTGGACGCCGCGGTGGCGGCGGTCCTCGGTCCACTCGGACGGCCCGCCGCGGAAGGTGAAGTGCTCCTGGCTCGCCTGGCGTCCCAGGCCGCGCCCGGGGATGGCGAGGAGGAACGAGGCGCGGCGCAGCGGGCGCGTGAAGGCCGCCTCCGCGAGCGCGAGGCGGAGCCGCTCCGCGAGCGCGTCGGGGCCGTCGATGGGCGCGTCGTGCCAGACGTAGAGCTCGACCGCGACCGCGCGGTCCCCGGGGACCTCCGCCGCGAGCCGGGCGAGACGCCGGACCGCCTGGTCGATCTCTCCGGGGTGCGAGAAGGCGGCGATCACGCGGAACGCCTGCCCCTCGAGCGTGTAGTCCGACCACGCGCACGCGAGCCCCTCGACCTCGCCCACCTCGACCGGGCCGAGCGCGCGGTCGCGGTAGTAGCGGCGGAGGAGGGTCTCGACGAGCCGCGAGCGGAGCGGCGGCGCCGCCTCCGCCATCCGCGAGACCACCATCGTCGCGATGGACTGCGGACACTGCACGATCCGCTCGACGAGCGCCTCGCGCGCCGCCCCCGCCTCCGAGGCGAGCCGTTCGAGGTCGGCCTCGGCCTGCGCGGTCATCTCCGCGCGCACCCGGTCGAGGCGCGGCTGGTCGTGGCGGCGGTAGCGGACCTCGCGCGCGAGGTCGGCGAGCGCGGGGAAGCGCTCCTGGCCGACCGCCGCCAGCCGGTCGAGCTGCTCGCGCGGGGCGACCGCGGCGGGCGCCTCGGGCGCCGCCAGCCAGCGCTCCAGGATGGCGAGCACCGGCGCGAGCTGGGCCTCGGCGCGCTCGTAGGCCTTCTGCATGCGGAGCAGCGCCACCTCGAGCGCGCGGCCGGGGACGTCGAGCGACAGGCCGTAGTGCGCGAGGGCGCGGCGGAGCGCGCCGACGAAGGTCTCGCCGAGCCCCTCTCCCCGCGCCTCCGGCTCGTGGAGGTAACGCCAGAGCGCTTCGAGCGGCGGCGCCGCGGAGGGATCCGCGCCGAGGCGCGCCCGCCCGTAGAGCGACTGCACGTCGGCGAAGGCCGCGACGACGGCAGACTCGGCCCGGAGCGTGGCGGCGGCGCCGTGCGGGGCCGCGAGGGACAGCTCGCGCCAGCCGGAGGCGAGCCGCCGCGCCTCCGCGGCGGTCACGTCGAACCCGAGGACGAGCCGCTGCAGCTCGGCGAGCGCGCCGAGGTAGCGCTCCGCGTCGCCCGCCGGCTCCGTCGGCGCGGGGCCCCCCAGCGTGAGCGGCGCGGCGGCAGGCTCGGGCGCGGCCTCGCCCTCGGGGTCGATCCGGAGGAGCGGCGCGCCGGGATCGACCTGGGCGTTCGCGACGGTGAGCACCTCGCGGATCGTCCCCGCGTACGGCGCGGGCACGGCCATCTCCACCTTCATCGACTCGATGCGCGCCACCGGCTCGCCCGCCGCGACGCGCTGGCCGGGCGCGACCGGGATCGCCACCACCACCGCGGGCATGGGCGAGGCGACGACGCCGGCGGGATCGCGCCGGACGACGTGCGGCACCCCGTCCACCTGCACGAGCTGGCGGAGCCCGTCGGACGCGACGAGCAGCCGCGCGCGCCCGCCGCTCCACGTGAGCCGCCGCTCGTGCGCGCCGAGGTGCTCGACGCCGAGCTCCAGCGGCGCGCCGCCGGCGGGGGCGACGCGGTAGGCGCCGGGGCCGATCTGCCGGACCTCGAGCCGGTGGCGGCGCCCCGCGTGGCGAAGCTCCACGCCGCGGCCCGACGACGGGCCCACGCGCGGGCGACCGCGGCGCGCCTCGGCGACGAAGCGCGCCCGCTCGAGGTCGAGCTCGGCGTCGTACGCCTCGATGGCGGCGGCGACGACGGCGACCTCCGGGCGCTGGGGGAGGGCGGGCTCTCCGGACGCGGCGAGCGCATCGAGGAGCCCGGCGCCGGCGCGTCCGGCGCGGACCTCCGGGCGCGCGCAGAGCGCCCGGAGCCACGCGGTCGAGGGCGCCGCGCGGTGCAGGAGGACGTCGCTCCCCTCGAGCGCCTGCTCGAGGCGCTCGAGGGCCTCCGCGCGGTCGTCGCCGCGGACGATCACCGTCGCGATCACCGACCCGGCGGGCGCCTCGTCGCCCTCGTCGAGCGCGGGCTCCGCACGCACCCCGGGACCCGCCGCGAGCCGGAGCACCTCCAGCCGTCCGGCGGCTGCGCCGGCCGCCACGACGCGGGCGGCGAGCGCGTGGCCGTGGCGCGCCCCGGCGGGCGCCCCGTCGAGGTCCTCGCCCGCCGCGAGGCGCAGCGCGAGGCGGACGAGGTCCATCCCCGTGGCCTCCTCGACGGCGGGCGCCGAGTGCGCGCGCGCGTCGATCCCGGAGAACGCCATCCGCCCCGCCGCGTCCACCGCGAGCTCCACCGCGCACAGGCCCACCCAGCCCGCCTCGACCGCGGCGCGCTCGGCGAGGGCGAGCGCGCGCTCCGCGACGTCCGGCGGGAGGCCGGCGGGCGGCCACCCTCCGCGGGGCGGCGTCCCGCCGGTGCGGTGCGACGCGCCCCCCATGCCGCGCGCGCGCGTCGCGCCGGCGCGGTCGCGCGCGACGACGACCTCGAGCCGGCGCGCGAGCCCGATCGCCTGTCCGGGGAGGACCCCGAGGCGCGAGGCGAGCGCCGAGAACGCGCCTGGCGCGGCGAGCCAGCGCAGCGCGTCGGCCGGCGGGCCGACGTGCGTCACCCCCGCCCGCGCGCACGCCTCCGCGAACGCCGCGCGCTCCGCGATGGAGGCCGGCCCGAGCCAGGCCGCGTCGGCGCGGGCGCGCCGGAGCGAAGCCTCGACGTCCGCGTCCGCCGCGTGGGCCTCGTCCGCCTCGCGCGCGGCCGGCGAGCGGCGGAGCTCCCCGGCGTACAGCAGCACCGCCGCGTCGGCGGCGCCCTCGCGCCCGAGGTCCCGCACCGCGCGCACGACGCGCCGCGCCGCCTCGCTCCCGTCCAGCACCGCGACACGACCCAGCCCGCTCCGAACGTCCACCTCGGCCTCCTCGCGCGCCGGCCGCCGCCCGGCGCCCGGTCGGGCGGGGGCGGCGTCGCCGTGGACGAGTTCTAGTCGGGAAGGGCGGCGGGGTACACGCGAACGCGGGGTGCGGCGCCCCTTACCTCCCGGTGCGCGCCTGCGCCTTCGTCCGGGCAGGAACGGTCCAGAAGTAGACGGTCTTGCCGTCGACCTGCCGGACCGCGGCCGGCTTCCAGTCGCCCATGTCGAACGCGTGCGACACGATCCGGGTGCCGGGCCGGAGCGCGAGGAGCTTCGGCCGGAGCTTCAGGTTGAGGTCGGGGAGGAGGTAGAGCGTCACGACGGTGGCGTCGGACAGGTCCAGCTCGAAGAGATCGCCCTCGCGGATCTCGACCCGATCCGCGACGCCCGCCGCCCGCACGTTCGCGCGCGCCTCGGCGATGCGCTCCGGATCGATGTCCACGCCCACCGCCTTGCGGGCCCCCCGCTTCGCGGCGGCGACCACGATGCGGCCGTCTCCGCAGCCGAGGTCGTACACCACGTCGCCCTTCCCCACCCGGGCGAGGTCGAGCATCGTGGCGACGACCCGCTCCGGGGTCGGGACGAAGATGACGTCGGGCGTGCGCGCGGGCTTCCGCGCGACCGCGGGCGCCTCGGCGGGCGCCGCCGGCGGCGCGGGCTCGGCCTGCTGCGCGAGCACGGGCGGCGCGGCGAGGGCCGCCAGGATCGCGGCGAGCCGCGCGGGGAAGGGGAGCGTGGGCCGGGACATGATCTCGCCTCCTTCACGCTGCGGCAGGAGGGCGCGCCGGCGCCCTGCGCAGCGAGAGCCACATGGGCGCGAGCCCGGTCGCGAGCACGGCCACGCCGGCGATCGCGCCGGGGCCCGCGTAGACGAGGCTCGACCACAAGAGGAACGCGCACGCCGCGCAGAAGACGAGCGGCGTCGCGGGGTAGAGCGGGACCTTGAACGGCCGGGCGGCCGCAGGATCGCGGCGCCGGAGCACGAACAGGGAGATCCCGGTGAGCAGGAAGAAGAGCCAGAACACCGGCGCGGTGTAGGCGACCATCGCCTCGAAGCCGCGCCGGGACAGCACCCCCAGGCCGACGAGCGCGAGCGCGATGGCGCCCTGCAGGAGGACGGCGTTCACCGGCGACGCGGCGCGCGCGCTCCACCGCCCCAGCGTGGCGAAGCGCGGGTAGTCCCGGCCGAACGCCCAGACCATCCGGGAGCCGAGGAGCAGCGTCGCGTTCGCGGAGGTCACGACGGCGGCGATGACGATCGCGCCGATGGTCGTCGCGCCCACCGGCCCGAAGGCACGCCCGAGCAGGTCCGCGGCCACCGCGCTCGACGCGCGCACGCCGTCGAGGCCGAGGCCACGCAGGTACGCGGCGTTCGCGAGGACGTAGAGGAGCGTCACGAGGAGCAGGGAGGCGACGAGCGCGGTCGCGATGGCGCGCCGCCCGCCGCGCAGCTCCGCCGAGACGTAGGCCGCCTCGTTCCACCCGCCGTACGCGAGGAGGACGAAGACCATCGCGAGGCCGAACGCGGGCCGCGCCAGGACGGGGGCCGAGGGCGGCGGCGCCGCCGGCAGCGCGAGCCCGGTGAGGATCACGACCAGCAGCCCGAGCACGAGCGCGACGGTGAGCACGTTCTGCACGCCGCGCGCGACGCGGAGCCCGGCGGCGTTCACGAGCGTCAGCGTCACCACCATCGCCGCGGCGAGCGGCCCGCTCGCGCCGGGCGCGCCGAGCAGATCCGCGGCATAGTCCCCGAACACGAACCCGAGGAGCGCGACGGAGCCGGTCGGGATCACCGTGAGTCGCGCCCACGCGAACAGGAACGCGGTCGGACGCCCCAGCGCGCGGGAGAGGAAGTGGTAGTCGCCGCCGGGATCGGGGTACGCGGCCGCGAGCTCCGCGTAGCACATCGCGCCGGCGAGCGAGACGGCGCCGCCCGCGAGCCACGCCGCGAGGATCGCCGGGACGCCCGGCGCGCTCGCGGCGACGGCTGACGGCGCGCGGAAGATGCCGGCGCCGATGACGATGCCGAGGACGAGCGCGACGGCGTCGTGCAGGGCGAGCGCCGGGCGCGGCGCACCGCCCCGACCCTCGCGCCCCGACGAGCCCCCCGCCCCCATGCCGGGCCACGTTCGGCCGCGCTGCCGCGCGCGTCAACGCTCCGCATTCGCCGCGCGCGAGCGGGCGTCGGCCCGCCGGGCGGGCGGCACGGCGCGGCCCGGTGATGTCGGCGTGACCTCGGGTCCCGCGGCGGCCGCCGAGGGCGCCACGAGGTCGCGCCCGTTCGCGGCATTCGCCGCGGGGTGCTCCCTCGGCAGCGGGCTACAGCTCGAACGATCCCACGAACAGCACGTCCGGGATGCGCGTGCGGAGGTGCTCGAGGAGCGCCTCCTGCGGGCGGTCGTCCAGGTCGATGCTGCAGGACGCGGCCTGGTGCTCCTCGAAGATGGTGTTCTGGACCTCCTCGACGTTGATGCCTGCCTCGCGGATCGCGCCGAGGACGTTGGCGAGGACCCCCACCTTGTCGAGGTGGCGCACGACGAGCCGCGCGCGGGCCGGCGTCTTCTCCGCGACGTTCACGCAGTTCGGCACCTCGCCGCTCTTCACGAACGCCTCGACGATGCGGACCGCCTCGCGCGCGATCGCGTCCTGCGCCTGCGCGGTCGACGCGCCGATGTGGTGCGTCCCGTAGACGTTCGGAAGCTTCGCGAGCTCGCTGTCGAAGTCGGCCTTCCCCTTCTCCGGCTCGCCCGCGAACACGTCCGTGCCCAGGCGGATCCGCCCCGTGCGCGCGAGCTCGAGCAGGGCCACCTGATCCACGATCTCCGCGCGAGCCGTGTTGACGAGCGCGGCGCCGGGCTTCATGGCCGCGAGCACGTCGCGGGAGACGATCCCCCGCGTCTCCTTCGAGAGCGCGAGGTGGAGGGACAGGTAGTCCGCCTCGCGCGCGAGCGCGGCGAGGTCGGGCGCACGCTCCACGCCGAGCGCCTTCGCCTTCCGGTCGTCGAGCGAGCGCGACCACGCGACCACCCGCATCCCGAGCGCCTGCGCGCGCGTCACGACCTCCCGGCCGATGGAGCCGAGGCCGGCCACCCCGAGCGTGCGGCCGAAGAGCCCCTGCGCCTCGGAGAAGGTCTTCTTGTCCCACCTCCCGGCGCGCAGGAGCGCGACGTTGTCCGGGATGCGCCGGTCGAGCGCGATGACGAGCCCGATGGCGAGCTCCGCGACGGCGATCGAGTTCTGGCCCGGACAGTTCGCGACGTACACCCCGCGCCGGGAGGCGGCGGGGACGTCGATCGTGTTCACGCCCGCGCCGGCGCGCACGACGAGCGACAGGCCGGAGGCGGACTCGAACACCTCGCCCAGCACCTGCTTCGAGCGGACGACGAGGATGGAGGCGTCGCGAACGGCGGCGGCGAGGTCCTTCGCGGCGACGTCCGGGCGATGATCGACCTCGAGCCCGAGCGACTGGAAGTCGGCGAGCCGCTCGGTCGGGAAGGCATCGGCGACGAGGATCTTCATGGTGGCCTCCGCTGCGGGGGGGCGAATGGGTGGAGCGACGGGGCGCCGCGCGGAGGAGAGCATGCGCGGGCCCCGCCGTCGCGGGACGTGTTGGGCCTAGCGGGGGAGGCATTCCGGCGCCGTCCAAAGAGGCCCGGTGGTGAGCTCAACCCTCGAAATCGCGGGCGATTTCGCCCGAAATCGGCGCCCATCGGGACCGAAACGGCTTGATCGGCGTCAGGGTGGGTTGGCACCCGATACGGTACGTGAATGTGTACCCACCGGGGATGTGGTTCCTTCCTTCGTATGTCCCGCGGCCGCGGGAGTCGGGGACCCGGCACCAGGAGGCGAGCACCGATGCGAATCCCCACCTCGTCCGCCGACGCGAGCGCAAGGCCGGACGAAGACGCCGCTCCGCCGACGCGCGGGTTCGACGCGTCGGCCCCCGAGGGCCCGCAGGCGCGCGTCCACGCGCTCGGGCCGCGCGATCCGGTCCACGGGCCGGTGCTGCCCGGCGACGTGCGCCCCGGCGATCCGGTCTTCGCGCGGGTTCGCCTGGCGGGGACGCCCGGGCCCGGGTCGTCCGCGCAGGTCTGGCGCATGTCGCCCCTCGGCGTCGAGCTCGTGCGCTCCACCGCGCTCGCCGCGGTCTCGCCGGGCGACGCCCTCGATCTCACGCTGCGCGTGGGCGGGAGCGCGAGCACGTTCGGCGCGCTCCGCGTCGCGGCGGTCCGGATGGATCGCGGCCGCGCCATCGTCGCGCTGCGCTGGTCGGAGCCGGCCGGCGACGAGGGCGCGCCCGGCGAGAAGCGGTCGTCCTCGCGCTTCGCGTGCGAGCGCGACTGGCTCCCGACGGGCGTGACGCCGAACGCGGTCCGCTACGACGACCAGATCCACTTCCGCATCGTCGACATCTCGCGGACGGGCATGCAGCTCGTCACGAGCCTGCGGAACAAGTTCCTCATCCCGGGCGTCGAGTTCACCGGGAGCTGCACCTTCCCGACGATGGGCCAGGCGGAGATCGCGTTCCGCGTCGTGCGCGTGCGGGTCGCGCAGCACGGCGCGAAGCGCTGCCTCGCGCTCGGCGTGACGTGGTCGGTCCCGGATCCCCGCGCCCGCGAGCTCGTCGGGCAGTACCTCCTCCAGTTCGGGCCCGAGACGAGCGTGCAGGCGCTGCGCGAGACGGGTTTCCACGTCCGCTCGTCCAGCCGCGCGCTCGACTTCGGCGCGGTGCGGACCGAGGAGGAGTACCGGGAGGTGCTGGCGCTCCGGCGGCTCGCCTACCTGCGCGCCGGCAAGGCCGGGCCGGAGGTGCGGGACGAGGACATGGCCGACGCGCTCGACGCGCGCTCGCGCATCCTCGTCGCGAAGTACCGCGGCCGCATCGTGGCCTGCGTCCGGCTGCTCTTCCCGCCCACCCCGGACTCGCCGCTCAAGCACGAGGACTACCTGGCCCTGCCGCCGGGCACGCCCCCGCGCGACGAGATCGTGGAGCTCTCGAAGTTCTGCACGCACCCGGAGTTCCGCGGGAGCGACCTCTTCTACACGCTCGTGAAGCACTGCGCGCTCACCACGCTGCAGTCGGGCCGGCGCTTCGCGGTCATGAGCTGCACCGACGAGCTCGTGAAGCCCTACGGGCGCGTGGGGTTCCGCAAGCTCGGCGCGTCCTACGTCCACCCCGGGATGAAGCTCGAGCACCACCTCATGATGGCGGAGGTCGCGCGGGTGGTCTCGGGCAAGCACGTGAACCCGGTGATCTGGAACCTCATGGGCGGATGGGAGCTCTGGTCGTTCGCGCGCCTGTGCGGCGTCGCGCCCGCGAGCAGGCTGCTCGACGCGCGCGTCGCGCTCTGGCGGCTGTTCGGGCCCGCCGCGCGCGCCGCGCTGGCGCTGCACCTCAGGCGCAAGGGCGCGCGCGGGTGGCGCCGATGAGCGGTGACCTGCGCCTCGTCGCGCTCGGCGCGCTCGGCGCGCTGGCGTTCGTGTTCCTCGGCGGCGTGCGCCGCGTGTTCCGGCGCCCCGAGGGACCGCACCGCTACCGCGCCTCGCTCGTGTCCGGCCTCGTCCTCGGGAGCGAGGCCGCCGTGATCGCGCTGACGCCGGTGCCGCCCGCGCGGCTCGCCGCCGCGCTCGTCCTCCTCGCCCTGTCGCTCGGGCTGTTCCTGTGGGCGGCGCGGGTCAACCGGGAGCGGCCGCTGCTCCTCGCCTTCGCGGCGCACGTGCCGGAGCACCTCCAGACGCGCGGCCCCTACCTCCTCGTGCGACACCCGTTCTACGCGAGCTACCTGCTCGCCTTCGCGGGCGGCCTCGCGGCGGCCGGCACGGCGTGGCTCCTGCCGCTCGTCGGGCTGGGGGTGCTCACGTACTGGCGGGCCGCGGTGCGCGAGGAGCGGGGGTTCGCCGCGAGCCCGCTCGCGGGAGCGCACCGGGAGTACGCCGCCCGGGTGGGGATGTTCGTGCCGCGGCTCTCCGTCCTCCTCGGCCGCGGTGGCTGAGCGCCCCGGCGTGGAGCGTCAGCTCGCGCCGCCGCCGAGCAGGTTCCGGCTCGCGAGCTCGCGGAGGCCGGACGGGAACGCGGGGAACTGCGGCGCGGCGTCCTCGTACAGGCGCAGGAAGGCCTGCACGCACTCCGGATCGAACTGCGAGCCGCTGCAGCGCAGGATCTCCTCCACCGCCAGCCGGTGCGCGATCCCGGCGCGGTACGGGCGATCGCTCGTCATCGCGTCGTAGGTGTCGCACACCGCGAGCACGCGCGAGAGCGTCGGGATCTGCATCCCCGCGAGCTCGTCCGGGTAGCCCGCGCCGTCGAAGCGCTCGTGGTGGTGGAGGATCGCGCGCGCGACGCCGTCGAGCTCCTTCACCGCCGAGACGATGCGCCAGCCCAGCTGCGCGTGGCGCTTGAAGATCGCGTACTCCTCGGGCGTGACCTTGCCGGGCTTCACGAGCACGGCCTCGGGGGTGCCGATCTTCCCGAGGTCGTGGAGGATCCCGGCGATGCGGATCGTCTCGCACTCCGCCTCGGAGAGCCCGAGCTCGCGGGCGACGCGCTCGGCGAGCAGCGACACGCGGCGCGAGTGGCCGTGGGTGTACGGGTCCTTCGCCTCCACCGCGAGCGCGAACGCCTCCATCGTCTCGAGGAACACCTGGCGCTTGGAGAGGACGAGGTCGAAGTTGAGCTTGGCGAGGTACTCGTTCTTCTCCGCCAGCTCGACGGCGAGCTTGCGCTTGTCGAGCAGCGAGCGGATGCGCGCGCGCAGCTCCGCCACGCTGAAGGGCTTCGCGAGGTAGTCGTCCGCGCCCTCGCGCAGGTTCTCGATCTTGCTCTCCAGGTCGGCCTTGGCGGTCACGAGGATGACCGGCACGTGGCGCAGGCGGGCGTCGCGGCGCAGCTCGCGCAGGAGGTCGGTGCCGGAGCGGCCCGGCATCATCACGTCGCTCACCACCAGCGCGGGCGGCTCGATGGCGGCGGCGCGCAGCGCCTCGTCCGCGCGCTCGGCGCTCCGCACGCGGAACTCGTCCGCGAGCTGGCGCGCCACGAAGTCGAGCAGCTCGCGGTTGTCGTCCACCACCAGGACGAGCGGCTTCGTGCCGCTCGTGGCGCGCGTGACGGGGGAGGGGGTGGGCCGGGCCGGGCGAGGCGGCGGCCGGGCGGCCTCGAGGTGCAGCGCCACGGCGGCGGGCTGCGCGGGGCGGCGGCGGTCCACCGGCACGGGCTGATGGTCCTGGCGCCGGTCGAGCCGCTCGGCGGGATAGGCGGAGCGGTCCAGCGGCAGCTCGAGCGTGAAGCAGGAGCCCTCGCCGACGCGGCTCCGCACGGCCACGGAGCCCATGTGGAACTCGGCGAGCTGCCGCACCAGCGCGAGGCCGATGCCGGTCCCGCCGCGGCCGCGCGAGGCCGGGCCCCGCACCTGGTGGAACCGGTCGAACACGCGCTCGATCTGGTCGTCGGGGATCCCGATCCCCGTGTCCTCGACGGAGCAGAAGAAGCGATCCTCCCGGACGCCGCAGCGCACCGTGACCGCGCCGGGGCGGGCCTCGGACCCGTCGGTGAAGCGGATCGCGTTCGAGAGGAGGTTCAGGACGATCTTCTCGAGCTTGTCGCGGTCCACCGGCAGCGGCGGCACCGGTCCGTCGACGGCGAGGGCGAGCGAGACGTGCCGCTGCGCCGCGAGCGGCCGGCCGCTCTCGACGAGCGAGCCGAGGAGCTCGACCACGTCCAGGTCCTCGAGCCGGAGGAACTCGTGCTTCGCGTCCAGGCGCGAGAGGTCGAGGAGCGTGTTGATCTGCCGGAGCAGCCGCTGCGCGTTGCGCAGCATGAGCTCGAGATCGGCGCGCACCTCAGCGGAGAGGTCGCGCGCGTCGGACAGCATCGCCTCGAGCGGCGCGATGATGAGGGTGAGCGGCGTGCGCAGGTCGTGCGAGACGTTCGTGAAGAAGTTGGTCTTCACGCGGTCGAGCTCGACCTGGGTGGCGAGGAGCTGCTGCTGGGTCTGCCGCTCGCGCCGCGAGGTGAGGAAGGCGCGGACGTCGGTGGTCATGCGCGCCCGGAACAGGAGGACGAGGCCGACCGCCAGCGTGACGACGCTGAAGAGCCGCGCGGGGTGGACGTCCGTGTGGCGCCACGCGATGGCCCACTGGGCGGCGAAGATCGAGGCGAGCGTGGCGACGGCCGTCGGCGCGGACTGGCGGAGGAGGAGCACCCCCACCACCCCGAAGACGAACGCGTACAGGTACGAGACGCTGGGGAGCCACACCACCGTCAGGGCCTGCAGGCAGCTCACGGTGAACGTGAGCACGACGAGCGGCGCGCGCGCCCAGAGGCCGCGCTGCAGCCTCGGCAGGAACGTCGCGGCGAGCAGCAGCGCGTAGACGGCTGAGCTGCCGAAGCGGTACGTGGCCCAGCGCGAGGCGGGCGTGAGCTCGAGCGGGAGGTCGACGAGGAAGTGGTGCAGGACCTGGCCGACGATGGAGCTCACGAGCGCGATGCGCGCGGAGAGGACGATGAGCCGGTCCTCGTGCCCCCGCCACTGCGCGCGCCAGGGCGTGCCGTCGAGCAGGACCTCGGGGAAGAGCGCCGCGAGGACCCGCCTGCGATCGAGCCGGGGGCGGCGCCGCGCGGGCGGCTCGGGGGATGTCGATGGCTCGCTCAAGCGATCTCGCGCCGCCGCCGCCGCGCCAGGTGCGCCGACGGTCGATGGTTGCGCGGAGTGTAGTGGATCTCGGCCCGTCCGTAGAAGCCGGCGCCCGGCGCGGCGGCGTCCCACGACGCGGCGTCATTCCTGGGCGCGGAGGTAGCACATCACCTCCTGCCGGACGCAGTCGGCGTGCAGCCAGAGCGCGCGCCCATCCTCGGGTAGGGGGAAGTCGACCACCCGCACCACGTGCGCCAGGCGCGCGTCGTCGGGCGAGAGCTGCGCGAGGCGGTTCGGCGCCGCCCGCAGGCGCGCCTCGTCGAGCGCGTGGCCGGGGTGGGTGGGATAGAGTGCGACGTACAGCATCCCCGACTCCACGAGATCGTTGAAGAAGTGGGAGCCGAGCGAGACGTCGGGGATGACGTCGCCGAGCCGCATGATCTCGCCGAGCGCGGCGACCCGGCGGATCTCCGCGAACGAGACGGGAACGCCGAGTGAAGGCGTCGTCGTGCCCCACCGGCCGGGCCCGAGGAGGAGCACGCGGCGCGCCGCGTCGCCGGCGCGCGTCACCCGGCCGACCACCCGCGCGACCTCGTAGCGGTCCTGCGTCGCGAGCGTCGCGTACGCGTCCGGGTCGACGAACACGACGCGATCCACGCGCGCGCTCGTGCTCTGGCCGACGACCGGCCCGCGGCTCGCCGCGACGACGGCGTCGGCCGCGAGCCCCTCGGGCGGGGGCGGAACGATCCCGCCCTCCTTCACCTGGAGGGGCCGGCACTGGACGAGGTTCAGCCGGAAGTCGCCGCCGGTGAGGAAGTTCGCGGTGAACTCGACGTCCACCGGGTAGCGGTACGCCTCGCGCAGCGCGGCGAGGAGCGTGCGCACCTCGTCCACGAGCGGGGTCGCCCAGAGGAGCTTCTCGAACGTGAGGACCCAGCCGCCGCCCGGCCCGCGGCGGCGGGTGGCGAACAGGTCGACGGGCAGGAGCGGGCTCTCCGCGACGACCTCGTCGATGGGCGCCGAGGTGAAGCGGTTCGCCTCGAGGTCGAGGACGTCCACCCGGCGCTGGGCGTACTCGGTGGCCTCGTCGAGGCTCGTCTCCGGGCGGAGCTGCGGCGCGTTCAGCGCGACGATGCGCGTGTAGTCGTCGTCGGAGCGGTCCACCGCGCGCGTCCCCATGCCGAAGACGAGGCGCATCACCCCGGCGTCCGGGTCGATGGCGTGGTTCCAGACGTACGGGTTGTACGAGAGCGCGACCCCGGCCGCCTGCGGGTAGAAGAAGCGGCCGTGGACGGCGCCGGACACCCGCTGCACGAGGATCGCCATCCGCTCGTCGCGGTCGAGGAGCCCGCGATCGTCGCGGTAGTGGAGGGCGGCGTCGCTCATCGCGCTCGCGTAGACGGTCCGCACCGCGGCGAGGAGCGCCTCGAGCCGCTCCTCCGGCGCGCCCTGGTTCGGGCAGAACACGCTCTCGTACTTGCCCGTGAAGGCGTTCCCGAAGCCGTCCTCGAGGAGGCTGCTCGAGCGCACGATGATGGGCGACTGGCCGTAGTAGTCGAGCATCGAGACGCACTGCTGGACGACGGCGGCGGGGAACGTCCCCGCGAGCAGGCGCGCGCGCGCCTCGGCCGCGCCCGCGAGCAGCGAGGCGCGGCTCCGCTGGTCGCGCCGCGCCCGCCAAGCGCCGTTCCGGACGAGGTACGTGTAGAACACGTCCGAGCCGATGAACCAGGAGTCGTGCGGCTCGAAGCGATGCCGCCACGCCGGATCGGTGCTCTCCAGCACCGCCCGCGCGAGCAGCATCCCCGAGGCCTTGCCGCCCACGAGCCCCGTCCCGATCATGCGGCGGCGGATCGCGAGCAGCGCGTTGAGGTCGAGGTACCGCTCGGCGAGCTCGGCGAGGCGGGGGTCGTGCGTGAGCATCATCCGCACGAGGGCGCGGAACGCGGCCTGCTCGTCCTGCCACGGCCGCGACCCCGCTCGCACCGCCTCCTGGAGCTCGCGCGCCTCGAGGAAGCGCCGGTCCCAGACGTCGAGGCGCGCGGCGGGGTCGAGCCGCCCCTCGGACGCGCCGGCGAGCGCCTCGGCGAGCACCGCGCTCTCGGTGAGCGGACGGAAGGCGTCGTCCTCCCAGACGTGCGGCAGGTACATCGTGGGCGAGTGGCGTCCGTCCACCTTGAGCGGGTGGACGTAGCGCGTCCGGCCCTGGCGGAAGACGTCGACGAGGAGCTGCGTCGTGTCCCGGATCGCCTGCACCGCCTCGAGCGAGTGGCCGTCGCGCACGACCGCGAAGTACGCGATCGTGTCGAGCTCGAAGAGGTACGGGCAGGTGACGGTGAAGAAGTTCCCGAGCATCAGGTCGCTGCACCAGCCGGCCGCGAGCTCCGAGAGGCAGTCGAAGACGTGGCAGGCGCCGCGCCCCGCGCGCTCGATCGCCTCGTGGACGCCGGCGGTGAAGCTCTCGAACCCCATGGCGGGATCGAGCTCGTGGAGCAGGACCCCGTCGGCCGCGTCGGCGAGGGCGGGGTGGCGCGCGAAGCGGTGGTAGACGACCCGCCGGCCCGCGGCCCGGGCCGCCTCGACGAAGGGGGCCACGAGCGGCGGGTAGTCGTCGAGGGTCTCGACCTGCCAGACGACGTTGTCGCCCGGGCGCAGGTCGCGGAGCACGGCGTCGAGGCCGGGCAACCCGGTGCTGGGCGCGGGGGCGGTCATGACACGCTCCTCGTCGCGCCGTGGCCGGCGGGCTCTCGCCTCCCCGCGAGAGCCCGCCGCAGAAGCTCGCGGCGGCGGCTCCGCCGCGGGGTCACTTCGCCGGCTTGGCCGGCGGCGTCGCGGGGGTCGCGGGGGTCGCGGCCTGGGGCGCGGGCGCCGCTCCGCCGTGGCCGGGGGGCATCGCGCCGTGCGGGCTCGTCTTCGCGCCGGCGGGCCCCTTCACCTTGCCCGCGAGCCGCTCCATGATCTCGGGCATCTTGGCCTGGACCCGCTGCTGCGTCTGCATGGCGATCTTCTGCGAGACGGTGGGCATCACCTCGAGCGACTTCTGGCCGGTCGGCGTCTTGTAGAAGGCGAGGAGATCCTTCAGCTCCGGCTCGGTGTAGCCCGCGGAGAGCTCCTTCGCGTGCAGGTCGAGCAGCGCGTCGTAGGGGAGCGCCGCCTCGAGCTCGGACCGGACCTGCTTGTCGAAGTCCTTCGGGTACTCGAGCTTGGCGCCCGGGTGCATCTGCATCTGGGCCTGGACGTTCTTGGAGAGCGCACCGAGCCCCGCCTCCCAGGTCTTCTTCGGCATGAGGACGCGGGCGAGCTCGCCGGCGCTGGGCTTCAGCTCGACGGGCTTGGCGGCCTCGGGCTTGGGGGCGGCCGGCTTCGCCGCCTCGGGCTTGGCGGCCGGCTTGGCCGCCTCCGGCTTCGCCGCGGGGGCGGGCGCTGCGAGCGCCGGGGCGGCGAGGGTGGAGAGCACGGCTGCGACGGCGAGACGGCGAGCAAGGGACATTCAGGGCTCCGGGTTCGAATGGGCGGAAAACGTTAGTAGCACGCGAGGGGTGCAACCGCGACCCACTTGGTTCGGCTCCCGCCGCGCTCCGCACATGAGCGCCGAGACACCGACCGCGGTGCCTTTGCTGCGGTCGCTCGCTGCGTAGGATGGCGGGCGATCGGCCGCCCTGCGGCCATGAACCGCAGGAGCCTCTCCATGACCGTCCGCCGCGCCCTCGTCGCCTCCCTCGCCGTCGCCGCCGCCCTCGCCTGGGCGCGCCCGGCCGACGCCTCCGTCGCCCTCGGGCTCGGAGCGGACTACCTGCTCGACCCGGAGATCGGCGAGTTCCAGCTCACGCTCGGCGTCGCGACGCCGCTCGCCCGGCACCTCTCCGTCGGCGCGCGCTTCGGTGCGATGCTCCTCTCCGAGCCGTCGCGGGTCGGCGTCCCGCTCGACGTGAAGCTGCGCGTGCGGATGGACCGCCTGTACGTCGAGGGGCTCGCCGGGCCGTGGATCGTGTTCGACGACGACGACGCCCTCAAGCTCCACGCCGCGGTCGGCTTCGGCCTCGTGGCGCGGGCGGTGTCGTTCGGGCTCGAGGTCGGCTACCTCGACCCGACGGCGATGATCGGCGTGCGGCTCGCGTTCCCGCTCTGATGACGAGGCACGAGGGCGTCGTCCGCCTGGGGCGAGCCCGTCGCGAGGCGCGACGGCGTCGCCGAGGCGGGCACCTGAGCCCGGTCAGGGCCCGCAAAGCGCGGGCCGCGCCGCGGCGACGAGCGCGTCGACCCAGTCGATGACCGCGCGCACGCGCGGCGTGCGGCGGAGATCGCCGTGCACGAGCAGCCACAGCTCGTGGTGCGGCGGCTCGGGCGCGTCCAGCCGGACGAGGCCGGCGTCGCCCTCGGCCACGAAGCAGGGCAGGACCGCGACGCCGATCCCGATCCGCACCGCGGCGTGGAGCGAGGCGGTGCTGTTGCACCGGAACACGATGTGGCGCTGCGGCGCGACGCGCGCGAGCCAGCGCTCCTGGGGGGAGCTCGCGAGCGAGTCGTCGAGGCCGAGGAACGGATCCCCCGCGAGATCGACCTCGCCGCGCCGGGCCGCCGGGGACGCACGCCCGGCGTAGAGCCCGTAGGCGACGTCGGACAGCTTGCGCGTGACGAGCCCCGCGTCGCGCGGCCGGCCCATCCGCAGCGCGAGGTCCGCCTCGCGGCGGCTCAGGTCGAAGGTGCGCTGATCGGCGGCGATCTCGAGGAGGAGCGCGGGGTGCCGCTCGCGCAGGGAGGGGAGCGCCGGGACGAGCAGGTGCGCCGAGAGGTGCATCGCCGTCGTGAGGCGCACGGTCCCCGCGATGGCGCGGTCGCGCGCGTCCACGTGCCGGGCGAGCGCGAGCACGTCCTCCTCGATCCGGGAGGCGAGGGCGGCCAGCTCGTCCCCGGCCGCCGTCCGCATCCAGCCCTGAGGGCCGCGCTCGAAGAGCGGGAGCTTCAGCTCCTCCTCGAGCGCCGCGACCCGGCGCGCCACGGTGTTGCGGTCCACCGCGAGGCGCTGCGCCGCGCGCGAGAGGCTGCCGGAGCGGGAGAGCTCGAGGAAGAACCGCAGGTTGCCCCAGTCGAGCCGGCCCGCGCGTTCGTGCGCGGGGGCGGTGCTCGGCTGCGCGTTCAGCGGTGCCCTCGCCATCGCTAGACCTCTCCTCGAACGTACCGCGCGGCGCGCGCGGATCCCGAAAAGGAGTGCACGATGACGTCGCCTGCCGGAAGCCGTATTTCACCGCCCACGTGGGTCCCCGGCGCGTGGGCCCCGGGGCGCCGTGCCGCTACCCCCGAGCCGCCTCGCCGCCGCACCCGACGCGCGATCGAACGCGCCGCGGGTCGCGCGACGCTCGCGGCGGCGCGGCGGGCGGCCAGCGTCGTGACGCCCGACGCGGTCGCGGCGGTGGTGCTGCTCGTCGGCTGGGTGGCGCTCTGGGTGCTCTTCCTGCTCGGGATCGTGGAGCCGGCCTCGGCGCTGCGGCTCGTGCGCTGACCCGGGACGGGCCGAAGGGGCGAGCGGGCGGTCCGACTGAAACCGGACCGCCCGCGTGCCATCTCCCGCTGCGCTTCGACGAGCTCGCCCTCAGCCCATCGAAGGGCGAGGGGTGGACGGGTTCCAACCTGCCGACGCGATCGCGGCCGGACAACGCGCGCCGCTCGCGTCCGGCGCGGTGCGCGACTCCGGTGGCGCTCGCCCGCCCGGTCCGAGCGCGGACTCGGGCTAAGGCTTCGACCGTACCGTGGGCACGGGAGGCGTCGCGGCTCGCGCCCGCGCCCTCGCGCCGTTAGGAACCGCGCCTCCCGCGCGAGCCATCGCGAGCCCGAGCGAGCATGCCCCGAGTCCCATTGCCGTCCGTCCGCGCCGTCGTCGGTCCGCTCGCCCTCCTCGCAGGGTATTTCCTCGCCGCGCGCCTCGGCTCCGCCTTCAACGTCGGCGCCGAGTCGATCGCGGCGTTCTGGGTGCCGAACACGCTCGCGCTCGTGGCGCTGCTCCGCTCGCCCCGGCGCCGGTGGGCGGCCCTCCTCGCGGCGGTCGTCCTGGCGGAGCTCGCGTCCGACCTCGCCATGGGATTCCCGTCCTCGACCGCGGCCGGGTTCGCGGCGGCGAACGCGGTCGAGGTGGTCGTCGCCGCGTGGCTCTTGCGGCGCGCCGGCTGCCCTGCCTCCACCGTCACGATCCGTGTCGCGGCGCGCTTCGCGGTGTTCGCGGTGCTCCTCGCCCCCGCGGTCGCGGCGCTCCCCGGGGCGGCGGCGGCGGTCGCCGCCGGCACCGCGTACGGCACCGCGTGGGGCCGCTGGTTCCTGGGGGACGCGCTCGCGCACCTCACGCTCACCCCCACGATCCTGCTCTGGCTCGCGCGGCGCCCCTGGCGCTCGCCGGGGAGCCGCCGCCGCGTCGCGGAGGCGCTCGCGCTCTGCGCCGGGCTCGCCGTCGCGGTCGCCTTCGCGTTCTGGCACCATGCCGGCGAGAGCGCGTGGCCCGGCGCGCTCTACCTGCCGCTCCCGCTGCTCCTCTGGGCCGCGATCCGCTTCGGCACGCTCGGCGCGAGCACCGCGGTCTCCGCGGTCGCGCTGCTCGCGCTCGCCGCGACGCGCCACGGGCTCGGGCCGTTCACCGGCGCCTCGCCGGCCCACAACGTCCTCGCGCTCCAGCTCTTCCTCGTCGCGACGGCGCTGCCGCTCCTCGCGCTCTCCGTCCTCGACGAGGACCGGAGGCGCGGCGAGGCGCGGCTGCGTGAGGCGCGGGACGCGCTCGAGGAGACGGTCGCGGAGCGCACCGCCGAGCTCGACCGCCAAGTGGCGGCGCTGCGGGAGGGCGAGGCGAAGCTCCGTGAGGCGCACGAGGTGGCGGAGCAGGCGCGCCGCGCCGCCGACGCCGCGAACCAGGCCAAGTCGGACTTCCTCGCCCGGATGAGCCACGACGTCCGCACGCCGCTCAACGCGATCCTCGGCCGGGCGTGGCTGCTCGAGCGCGACGCGAGCGCCGGGCCGCGGGCGCTCGGGCACGCCGCCGTCATCCGGCGGAGCGGCGCGCACGTCCTGGACCTCGTGCAGGATCTGCTGGAGCTGTCGCGCATCGAGGCGGGGCGCCTGGAGCTGCGGCTCGGGACGACGCACCTCCACGAGCTCGCCAGCACGACCGGGGAGCTCGTCCGGCTGGAGGCGGACGAGAAGGGGCTCGACCTCAAGGTGGACGTCGGCGCAGGGCTGCCGACCTACGTCCTCGCGGACGAGGTGCGGCTCCGGCAGGTGCTGCTCAACCTGCTGGGGAACGCGGTCAAGTTCACCGCGCGGGGCGAGGTCGCGCTCGAGGTCCGCGCGGCGGGGCCCGCCGTCTCGTTCGCCGTCAGCGACACCGGGGCCGGCATCGCGGCGGAGGAGCTCGAGGGCGTGTTCCAGCCCTTCCGCCAGGGGGCCTCCGCGCGCACCGCCCGGGCCGGCGTCGGCCTCGGGCTCGCGATCAGCCGCCAGCTCGTGGCGCTCATGGGCGGCGAGCTGCGCGTCGAGAGCGAGGTGGGCGTCGGGAGCCGGTTCTGGTTCGAGCTCGGGCTCGAGGCCGCGGAAACGCCGGTCCTCCGCACGTCCGCCTGAGGCCGCCGAGACCTGCTGCGGTGCATGCTACTGCCCGCGTCAGCCTGCCATCCCGTCGCACCCGCCGGGTCCTCCCCACCGGAGCCGCCATCGCGCGACCAGCGCCGGCGGCCGCGGACGCATGATGGCGGCGGCGTCGCCGGACACGCCGCCGGGGAGGGGAGATGAGGCGCCTGTTCGCGGATCTCACGCGCAGTCCGCTCGGGCTCGCGGGCGCGATCGCCGCCACCGTCGCGGGCATCCTCGTCGTGACCCTGCTCGCGCTCGGGCTGGTCGGGTATCACGGCGGCCCCTACCTCGGGATCCTGGCGTTCGTGATCCTGCCGGGGGTCTTCGTCGTCGGGCTCCTCCTCATCCCCCTCGGCGACTGGCTCGCGCGGCGCCGCCGCGCCGGAGGCGGCGAGGAGCCGGCGCTGCCGGTGGTCGACCTCAACCACCCCGCGACCCGCAGGCGCGTCCTCTTCATCGCCGCGCTGACGGTGGTGAACGTGGTCATCGTCGCGCTCGCGACGTTCGGGGCGGTCGAGGTGATGGACTCGCCGGCGTTCTGCGGGTCGTGCCACAGCGTGATGGATCCGGAGCTCACCGCGTACCAGCGCTCGAACCACGCGCGCGTCGCGTGCGTGGAATGCCACATCGGGCCGGGTGCGCCCTGGTTCGTGAAGTCGAAGCTGTCCGGCGCGTGGCAGCTCGTGTCGGTGACCTTCGACCTGTACGAGCGCCCGATCCCGGTGCCGGTCCACGACCTCCGCCCGGCGCGGGACACGTGCGAGCGCTGCCACTGGCCGACCCGGTTCGTCGGCGACCGGCTGCGCGTGCGCACCTCGCACGCGGACGACGCGGCGAGCACACCGCGGCGGACGGTGCTCGTCGTGCACGTCGGCGGCGGAGAGCAGGGCGGCGGCGGCGTCCACTGGCACGTCCGCCCCGGCGTGCAGGTGCGCTACCAGGCGGATCCTTCCCGGAGCAGGATCGGGGCGGTGGAGCTCACGCTCGCCGATGGCACGCGGCGCACCTTCCGCGCGCCCGAGCCGGTGGAGGGCGCCGGCGGGGAGTGGCGGACGATGGACTGCGTCGACTGTCACAACCGGCCGACGCACGTGTTCGGCACCCCGGAGCGCGAGGTGGACGCCGCCATCGTCGCGGGACGGATCGATCGCGCGCTGCCGTTCGTCCGGCGCGAGGGGGTGCGGCTCGTGCGAGAGGAGCACCCGTCCCACGAGGCCGCGCGCGCCGCGATCCGGGACGGGTTGCGCGCCTTCTACGCCCGGGAGCATCCGGACGTCGCCCGCTCCCGGAGCGACGCGATCGAGGCGGCCGCGGCGGCGCTCGGCGACGTGTACGCCACGAACGTCTGGCCCAGCATGCGCATCGGGTGGGGGACGTACCCGTCGTTCGTCGGGCACGAGGAGGCCCCGGGCTGCTTCCGCTGCCACGACGAGGCGCACGCGGCCGAGGACGGCCGGACGATCTCCCAGGACTGCGATCTCTGCCACCGGGTGCTCGCGGAGGGCGAGGTCGATCCACCCGTGCTGAAGGAGCTCGGGCGGTGAGCGCCCGGTCGAGCGGGGCGCGCCGCCGTCGCCTCTCCGCGCCGCGGCTCGCCCCCCGCGCGCTCGCCGTGCTCCTCACGCTCGTCGCCTGCCGCACCGCGGCGCCGCCGCTGCCCGACGTGCCGCCCGCGCCGTTCGACGACCAGCCGCCACGGGTGGCGCTCGTCCTCGGAGGCGGGGGCGCCCGCGGCTTCGCCCACGTGGGCGTGATCCGCGTGCTCGAGGACGCCCGGGTGCCCATCGAGCTCATCGTCGGGACGAGCGTCGGGAGCCTCGTGGGCGCCGTCTACGCGGCTCAGCCCAACAGCTACGCCCTCGAGCGGATGGCGCGCAGCCTCGACCGACACGACTTCTTCGACTTCTCCCTCGCGCCGGCGCTGTTCGGCGAGGGGCTCGCGACGGGGGACCGGCTCGAGCGGTTCGTGCGCGACCACGTCCACGCGCGGAGGTTCGAGGCCCTGCGCGTCCCGGTCGCGGCGGTCGCGACCGATCTCGACACCGGCGATCGAGTGGTGCTCCACGAGGGGGACGTTGCGCGCGCGGTGCGCGCGTCGTGCGCGATCCCGGGCGTGCTCGAGCCCGTCCGGCTCGGCGGGCGCGTGCTGGTGGACGGCGGCGTCGTCCGGAACCTGCCCGTGGACGTCGCGCGGCAGCTGGGCGCGGACGTGGTCATCGCGGTGGACCTCGCCGCGCTCGAGCCGAAGGCGACCCCCAGGAACTTCGTCGAGGTGATCTTCCGGGTCGTGAACCTCGTGTCGCGCGCCGAGGCCGAGGAGCTCCGGGGGATCGCAGACGTGACGATCCAGCCCGCCGTGGAGGACGTGGGCTTCGTCGACTTCGACCGCAAGGACGCGGCGATCAGGGCGGGCATGGAGGCGGCCCGCGCGGCGCTGCCCCGGATCCGCGAGGTGCTCGCGGCGTGGCCCCGCCCCGCCCCGGCGGCGAGCGCGGGCACCCCGGGCGGCTGACGCGGGCTCCGGCTCGTGCTAGGGGCTTTCGTCGATGCCCCGCCGCGCCCCGACCTGGCACGTCTACGTCCTCCGCTGCGGCGACGGCTCGCTCTACACCGGCGCGACGAACGACGTCGCGCGCCGCCTGGCGAGGCACGCCGCGGGGGAGGGCGCCCGCTACACGCGCGCGCGCCTGCCGGTGGTGCTCGTGTACTCGGAGCGGGCCGGGGATCGGTCGGCGGCGCTCCGCCGCGAGGCCGCCCTGAAGCGGCTCACGCGCGCAGAGAAGCTGGCGCTCGTGGCGGCGAGGCCGCGCCGCGGGCGCGCTCGATAGGCACGGCGGGTTCCTGCGCGCGACGCCCGGGGGCGTGGCGGGGGGCCGCGCGGCTCGCGGAGGCAGGCGGCGACGAGGTCACGCGGCGGGCAGGGCGAGCGCCCGCGCCCGCTCCGCGCGCTGCCGCGAGAGCTCGACGCCGATCGCGTCGAGGCCGTGCGCGTTCGCCACCGCGAGCATCGACCCGAGGCCGCAGAACGGGTCCACCACCGCCCGGCAGCGGGTGTGGGCGCGGAGGAACCGCGCGGCCGCGGCGCACGCCTCGAGCGGCATCGCCCGCGCCCAGGTCATCGCGCCCGGGACGGGGAGGACGTCCGGCGACGACCGGCCCGGCAGGAGCCGCAGGCCCCGGCTCACGCAGAGGAGGTGCGCGTAGGCGGGGCGGCCGAAGGTGGTCGTCCCGGGCGGCACGCGGCACACGATCTTGTGCCAGAGGAGCCCGCTCCCGGCGCGCTCGGCCGCGAGCTGCACGAGGAACGCCTTGTCCACCCAGCGCCCGTCCCGCTTCACGTCGGTCTGGTAGAAGATCGCGACCGCCTCGTCCGCGACCGCCCGGCAGGCGCGCTCCGCCGCGTGGACGAACCAGCCCCGCCAGCCCTCGGGCCCGAGCGCGGGCAGCTCGGACGCGTCCGGCAGGGAGGTGACGATCGCGTGGTCCGCCGGGAGCGAGGCCGCCTCGAGCCAGGCGACCCCGTCGCCCGCGTGGACGGTGCGGCGCGGCGCGAGGGGCGGGCGCGTGGGATCGTCGGGCATGCGCGGGGGACGATAACCCGGGGCCGGGGTCCGCGGGCCGGGAGCGAGCGGCGCCCCGGCCCGGCGCCGGGGTCATGGAGCGGAGCGGGCCGCGCGAGGGAGCGGAGGCGGGTGACATTCGCCGCGCCGCGGAGATACTGCGGTCATGGCCGCCCGCTGGACGCACGTGGTCGTCAAGGTCGCGGAGCTCGAGCGCTCGATCGCCTTCTACCGCCGGTTCTGCGGCCTGGAGGTGGTCCGGGACGGCCGGCCGGACGGGCACACCGTGTGGCTCGCGCCGGCCGCGCGCCCCGAGGGCACGCCCGCGTTCGTGCTCGTGCTCTACCTGACGCGCGTGGACTTCCGGCTCGACCACCTCGGGTTCCAGTGCGACGCGCGCGCCGAGGTGGACCGCATCGCCGCGGAGGGCGCGCGGCTCGGCATCCTCGCCGAGCCGCCGTTCGACGGGGGCGGTGACATCGGGTACGTCACGATGGTCCGCGATCCCGACGGTCACCTCGTCGAGTTCACGTTCGGGCAGCCCATCCGCGGGCTGTGACGGCGCGGCGGCGCCCGCCGCCGTCCGTTGCCAGCCGGCCCGCCGAGCGGCATGATGCGCCCCGTCGCGCCGCCGGCCGCGCGGCTCCTCCCGCGATGGCCAACTCCCGCTCCGAGACCCTCCGCTTCTTCTCAGGCTCGCTCGTCTTCACCGCCGTCTCGCTCCTCGCGGGCGCGGCGCTCGGCGTCTACTACCACGGGACGGTCGCCGGGGTGCTCGGGACGGTGTTCATCGTGGCGGTCCTCGGCGTGCTCGAGACGTCGCTCTCCTTCGACAACGCGGTGGTGAACGCCACGGTGCTCCGGGACATGACGCCGGTCTGGCGCCACCGCTTCCTCACCTGGGGCATCGCCATCGCGGTGTTCGGGATGCGGCTCGTGTTCCCGCTCCTCGTGGTGAGCGTCGTCGCGCGCGTCGGGCCGCAGGAGGCGCTGCGCCTCGCGGCCCTCGATCCCACCGAGTACGCCCGGATCCTGACGAGCGCGCACACCGTGCTGGGCGCGTTCGGCGGCGCGTTCCTCGGCATGGTCTGCCTCGGGTACTTCTTCGACGAGGAGAAGGAGATCCACTGGCTGCGGGGGCTCGAGATCGGGCTCGCGAAGCTCGGCAAGGTCGACGCCGCCGAGCTCGGCCTCATGCTGCTCGTCATCTACGGGTTCTCGCGGTTCGTCCCGGCCGGCGAGCACGAGGCGTTCCTCGTCGCCGGGATCTTCGGGATCGTCACGTTCATCGCCGTGGACGGGATCGGCACGGCGATGGAGGTCGGCGAGGAGGCGATGCGAAACGTCCACCGGGCGAGCGCGGCGAGCTTCCTCTACCTCGAGGTGCTCGACGCGAGCTTCAGCTTCGACGGCGTCATCGGCGCGTTCGCGCTCACGAACAACCTCTTCATCATCGCCATCGGCCTCGGCATCGGGGCCATGTTCGTCCGGAGCCTGACGGTGATGCTCGTCGAGCACGGCACGCTCGCGTCGTACCGCTACCTCGAGCACGGCGCGTTCTACGCCATCGGCGCGCTCGCGCTGCTCATGTTCATGGGCACCGCCATGCACGTGCCGGAGGCGTTCACCGGGCTCGTCGGGGCGGCGTTCATCGGGCTCTCGCTCTGGTCGTCGATCCGCTTCAACCGGCGCTACCAGGCGGCGCGGCCGGTCCGCTGACGGCGACCGCGGGCCCCAGGCGGCTCACTCGATGGGCTTCTCCCGCTCGTCCTTGCGCCGGTCGAGCATCCCCCAGCCCCACTTCTCGCTCCACAGCCCGGGGCCCGTCAGCAGCACGCCGAGGAGCGTGAGCACGAGCGCGCCGATCACCGCGATGGGGTCGATGTCCATCCTGCCTCCGGGAGTTCCTTCGCCGGAGTGATAAGGAACCGGCGCGCCTGCCGCACGTCCCCCGACCGCCGGCGCTGCGACACGACGGCGGTTGCGCGCGGCGGGCGCCGGGAGCACCACTCCACGTCGGAGGTGGGCAATGCAGAAGCGCAGGCTCGGGAAGCAGGGGCTCTCGGTGTCGGCGATGGGCCTCGGCTGCATGGGGATGAGCGAGTTCTACGGCCCAGGCGACGAGGCGGAGTCGATCGCCACGATCCACCGGGCGCTCGAGCTCGGGGTCGACTTCCTCGACACCGCCGACATGTACGGCCCCTTCAAGAACGAGGAGCTCGTCGGGCGGGCGATCCGCGACCGGCGCGATCGCGTGGTGCTCGCGACGAAGTTCGGTAACGAGCGGCGCGCGGACGGGACCTGGGTCGGCGTGAACGGCAAGCCGGACTACGTGCGCAGCGCGTGCGACGCGTCGCTGCGGCGGCTGGGGGTGGACGTCATCGACCTCTACTACCAGCACCGCGTCGACCCGACGGTGCCCATCGAGGACACCGTGGGCGCGATGGCGGAGCTCGTGCGCGCCGGCAAGGTGCGCTACCTCGGCCTCTCCGAGGCCGCGCCGGCGACGATCCGGCGGGCGCACGCCGTCCACCCGATCAGCGCCCTCCAGTCCGAGTACTCGCTCTGGAGCCGCGACCCGGAGGACGAGATCCTCCCGACCGTGCGCGCGCTCGGGATCGGCTTCGTGGCCTACAGCCCCCTCGGCCGCGGCTTCCTCTCGGGTCGGTTCCGCTCGCCCGCCGACCTCCCCGAGGGCGACTACCGGCGGAACGCGCCGCGCTTCCAGGGGGAGAACTTCGCGAAGAACCTCGAGCTCGTGGAGCACGTCCGCAAGCTCGCCGAGGGCCGCGGGGTGACCCCGTCGCAGCTCGCGCTCTCCTGGGTCCTCGCGCGCGGCGAGGACCTCGTGCCCATCCCGGGCACCAAGCGGCGCAAGTACCTCGAGGAGAACGTCGCCGCCGCCTCGATCCGGCTCACGCCGGAGGAGCTCGCGCGCATCGATCGGATCGCGCCGAAGGGGGCCGCCGCCGGTGAGCGCTACCCGGAGGCGGGGATGAAGACGGTCAACCTGTGACGCCCGGGGCGCGGGTGCGCCGAGGGGTGCTCGTGGCCGCGGCGACGGAGTCGATCACCGCGGCGGGAGAGAGGGGAGGCGCCATGGCGATGTCGATCCGCTCCACCGCGTTCGAGGACGGAGGCGAGATCCCGCTCGTCCACACGTGCGAGGGCAAGGACACCTCGCCCGCGCTCGCGTGGTCGGGGATCCCGGCCGGCGCGAAGAGCCTCGCGCTCATCGTGGACGATCCGGACGCGCCGGACCCGAAGGCGCCCAAGATGACCTACGTGCACTGGGTGCTCTACGGGCTCGCGCCGGACGCGAAGGGCCTCCCGGAGGCCGCCCAGGCGAAGGCGCTGCCGGCGGGCGCGCGCGAGGGGACGAACGACTGGAAGCGGACCGGCTACGGCGGCCCGTGCCCGCCCATCGGGCGGCACCGCTACTTCTTCAAGCTGTATGCGCTCGACACCGAGCTGCCGGATCTCGGACACCCGACGAAGGCGAAGCTCGAGGCGGCGATGAAGGGGCACGTCCTCGAGGAGGCGCGGCTCATGGGGACGTACCAGAAGAAGAAGCCTTGAGCACCGCCTCGCCGCCGGCCTGGCCGCGCACGCGGGCGGAGCTCGAGGCGGCACAGGCGTCGCTCGGTCGGACGCGCCCGCCGCCGTGGCGGTGGGAGGGCGAGCGGCTCCGCGTCGCCGGCTGCGCCCTCGTCGCGGGGCGCGGGAGGACGGGAGGCGAGGGCGAGGACGGGTTCGCCGCCGCTGCGCTCGTGGAGGTGGGCGCCGGGGCGCCGTGCGTGCTCGTGTACGGGGACGCGAGCGGTCCTCTCGGCGCCGGGTTCGAGAGCGGGCTGCTCGCGCTGCGCGAGGGGCCGCTCCTCGCCGCGGCCGTCGCCGCCCTGCCCGAGCCCCCGGACGTGCTCCTCGTCCACGCGGCCGGGCGCGATCACCCGCGCGGCGCGGGGCTCGCCGTCATGCTGGGCGCGATCCTCGACGTGCCCTCGATCGGCGTGACGCAGAGACCGCTCGTCGCGGCGGGACCACCGCCGGAGGACCGCGCCGGCGCGCGGGCTCCGCTCGCACGCGACGGCGAGGAGCTCGCGTGCTGGCTGCGGATCCGCCGAGGCGTCCGGCCGATCGTGGCGCACGCGGCGTGGCGGACGACGCCCGACGTCGCGGCGGGCCTCGTCCTGGCGACGACGCTGGGCACCCTCATGCCCGAGCCGCTCCGGCGCGCGCGCGAGCGAGCCCGCGCCCTGCGGGACGGGCGCGCCGCGTGAACGGGCAGCGCCGCGCACCAGGATCAGCGCACGATCTCGCGCACGATCCCGTCCATCTGCTTCGGCACGAGGCCCGCGTCGTTCAGCACGCGGCCCCAGGTCGCCTGGCCACTCCGGACCTTCTGCACGAGCGGCACGGCCGGGGAGCCGAGCTTCCTCGAGAGGACGGTGGCGAGGATCGTCTCCTCCGTGGACGCGCCCGCCTGCCGCACCGCGCGCACGGCCTCCGCGCTCGCGCCGGCACGGCGGACGAGCACGTCGTCCACGGCGATCCCGGCGAGCTCTCGATCCGGCGCGCCGCGCGCGAGCGCGGCCGCGAACGGGCCGTCGAGCCCCTTCGCGCCCGCGAGCGCCGGCTTCCAGGCGCCCTTCGCGCCCTTCGCCTCGAGCAGCGCGCCCGCATCGCCGCCGGATCGCGCCGCGGCGAAGTGCGCGATCCACAGGTCCTCGGGCGCGGTCCCGGTCATCACCGCCTGGACGAGGCTCGCCTTGCCGGGACCGAACGCCGCGGAGAGGAGCGAGCTGCGCGTCGTCGCGAGGATGTACGGGTCGGCTGCGGCCGGGCGCTCGAGCTCGAAGGTGCGATCGCGGAAGCAGTGGCAGCCTGCCGTCGATTTCGTCCCGGCCCCCGGGGCCGCCTCTCCGCTGGCCGCCGTCTCCGCGCCCGGCTTCATGAGGTACGACTGCGCGAGCGCGGGCCCGGCCAGGGCGAGGGCGGCGACGAGGAGCGAACACCTGATGGGGATCATGCGCGCGGCAGCCTACCCGGGGAGCGGGGGCCAGGACAACGCGGCGGCGGTCAGCGCCGCCGGGCGGACGGGCAGGCGCACGCGCAGCGGGCGGGGAGGGTTTGCCGTCACGCGCGCGCCATACCTCGGCAGAGCTCCCGTCTCACGCGCGGCGCTGCCGCCGGCGACGGTCGTCCTCGCCCGCGCGGGCGCTTTCGCGGTACGGGTGGGCGATGGCCCGCGTCGAGATCGCGCTCCCGGACACGTTCCTCTTCCGCACCGAGCTCCCCGTCCGCATCGGCGACGTGAACTACGGCGGCCACCTCGGCAACGACGCCGTCCTCTCCATCGCGCACGAGGCGCGCGTCCGCTTCCTCGCGGCCCACGGCTTCACGGAGCTCGACGTGGCGGGCGCCGGGATCATCATGGTCGACGCGGCCATCGTGTACCGGGCCGAGGGCCGGTACGGCATGACGCTCGCGGTCGAGCTCGCCGCGGACGACGTCCGGACGCGCGGCTGCGATCTCCTGTACCGGATCGCGGACGTCGCGACGGGGCAGGAGATCGCGCGGGTGAAGACCGGGATCGTCTTCTTCGACTACGCGGCGCGCCGGGTCGTGACGATGCCCGCGGCGTTCCGCGAGGTGGTCGGCGCGCCCGCCCACCGAGCGTGAGGGGCGCGCCCGCCACCGCGCGCGGCCAGAGCGCCCGGGGCGGCAGGGCGCCGTCCCGGACGCTGCTCGCCGTCAGCGCACCCACCACGTCCAGTGCTGCGTCGCCGGCGCCGCCGTCGTCCCCGAGAACGCCGCCCCGTCCTCCACGCGGAACGGATCGTGCGAGTAGCAGCCGTTCGGGTCGTACCAGAACCCGACGCCGCCGTTCGCGGCGACGCACGCGTCGGCCGGGCCGGCCGGGCTGCCCGGCGCGGCGAACGGCATCCCGCGATCGCGCAGGAAGCAGCTCGTGGTGGACTGCGGCCCGCACAGCGCCTCGGCGACCGCGAGCGCGTTCTGGCCGGCGATGGCGTAGTCCGCGGCCAGCCTCGCCTTGCGGAGCCGCGCGACCTGCGTGACGCCGTCCGCGGAGAAGCGCAGGTACGCGTTCCGGAGGAGGGTGAGGCGGCGCAGCTCCTCGAGCGGGAACACGTACTGGTCCGAGAGCACCTTCGGCGCGACCACCGGGCTCCCCACGCCGGACGTGAGCCAGTCCGAGTAGGACTGCGTGTAGGCGAGGCTCGCCGGATACTCCGCCCCGCGCGTGGAGCGGAGGACCAGCGTCCAGCCGCCGCCGAGCGTGCGCATGTCGCAGTAGGCGGTGAGCGCGGAGGTCCCGTTCGGCGCGATGGGGTACGTGCCGGTGGGGAACTTGAGCCCGGTGCGCTTCAGCGCGACGCAGCTCGAGGCGGAGCACTTGCCGGCCACGCACGCGCCGGCGTTGCAGTCGGCGGGGGTCGTGCAGGTCCGGCCCAGCGGACACTGCGGGCAGGTCCCGCCGCAGTCCACGTCGCTCTCGCTCCCGTTCTTCACGGCGTCCGTGCAGGCCGGCGCGCGGCACACGCCGCTCACGCAGACCCGCGAGGCGCAGTCCGACGCGGTGGCGCAGGCCCGGCTCGCGCCGCAGTCCGGGCACGTGCCGCCGCAGTCCACGTCGCTCTCGCTCCCGTTCTTCGTCCCGTCGGCGCAGGTCGCCGGCGTGCAGACGCCGCCCGTGCAGACGCTCGACGCGCAGTCGCTCCCGATCCCGCAGCCGCCGCCGTCTCCGCACGGAGCGCAATCCGGGCCGCCGCAGTCGAGGCCGGTCTCGCCCGGATCGGGCTGGCCGTTCGTGCAGGTCGGGGCGACGCACACGCCGCTCGCGCAGACTCCGGAGGCGCAGTCCGCGTCGCTCGCGCAGCCCTCGCGGTTCGCGCAGGCGGCGCAGGTACCGCCGCCGCAGTCCTTGCCGGTCTCCGCCCCGTTCTTCACGCCGTCCGTGCAGGTCGGGGGCTGGCAGACGTTCCCGGTGCACACGCCGGACGCGCAGTCAGGGCCGGCGTTGCAGGGCCCGCCGTCCGCGCACCCGGCGCAGGAGCCGCCGCAGTCCACGCCGGTCTCGAACCCGTTCCTCACCTGATCGGCGCAGGTCGGGGCCTGGCAGGCGCCGTCCGCGCAGATGCCGGAGGTGCAGTCCGTGCCGGTCGCGCACTGGTAGCCCGTCGTGCAGGCATTGCAGGTCGGTCCGCCGCAGTCCACGTCCGTCTCGGCGCCGTTCTTCACGCCGTCGCTGCAGGTCGGGGCCTGGCAGGCGTTGCCGGCGCAGACGCCGGAGGAGCAGTCCTCGGGGGTGATGCAGGCCCCGCCGTCGCCGCAAGGAGCACACGACCCGCCGCAGTCGACGTCCGTCTCGTCGCCGTCCAGCCGCCCGTTCCCGCAGAACTGCGGGTAGCAGACGCCGGCGATGCACTTCCCCGAGGCGCAGTCGGCGGGAGCCCCGCAGGAGAACCCGTCGACGCAGCCCGCGCACGCGCTGCCGCCGCAGTCCACGTCGCTCTCGTCGCCGTTCTTCACGAGGTCCGTGCAGGACGGCGCCTGGCACGCGCCGCCGGTGCACACCTGCGAGGCGCAGTCGGCCGGGACGCCGCAGGCCTGCCCCGCGCCGCACGGCGGGCAGGTGCCGCCGCAGTCGGTGCCGGTCTCGTCCCCGTTCAGCTTCCCGTCGGTGCAGCTCGGAGCCACGCAGATGCCGCCGGCGCAGGTGCCCGAGGCGCAGTCGGCACCGCTGCCGCACCCGCCGCCGTTCGGGCACGAGGCGCAGGTGGGCCCGCCGCAGTCGGTGCCGGTCTCGTCACCGTTCCTCACCAGATCGCCGCAGGTCGGCGCGGCGCACGCGCCGGACACGCACACGCCGGACGCGCAGTCCCCCGCGCCCTCGCAGCCCGCGCCGTCCGGGCAGGGCGCGCAGGCGCCGCCGCAGTCCACGTCGGACTCGGCGCCGTTGGTCACGCCGTCCGAGCAGGTCGGCGCGGCGCACGCGCCGCCCGAGCAGACGCCGGAGTCGCAGTCGCCCGGCACGGTGCAGGCGCCGCCGCTCGGGCACGGCGCGCAGGCGCCGCCGCAGTCCACGTCGGACTCGCCGCCGTCGCGCACGCCGTCCGTGCAGGAGGGTGGGCTGCACACCTCCCGCACGCAGAGGTTCGGCGCGGAGCAGGTCTCGCTGCAGGGCTTCGGGTCATTCCTCGGGCTCGAGCTGGAACAGGCCGCGACGAGCGCGGCGAGCATCAGGCCGGCGAGCGATCTCGACTGCATGCTTCCCCCAATGTCCCGGCACACGGCCGGCGAAGGCTGGATGGCTCGGAAGGTAGGCAGCGGTGCAGGCGGGCGCCTGTCGCCCGTCCGACGGACCCGCACCGGGGGTGGACCCCCGGCCCGTGTCCGGCCGGCGAGTGACTCACGGTGACTGTGGCGAGCGATCTACCGCGAACGCCCGACCCTCCATGGGGAGGGTCTCCGCGAGGGCGGCGCGCACGAAGAGTCGCACCCTCTGCGTGAGCTTGCCCCGAGCGGCGCAGCGCGCTGCGATGTCGGGTCGGGAGGAAGACGATGCCGAGAGCGAAGGAGCTGAAGATCCGCGTGCCCAGCCGGCCGGGCATGCTGGGAGAGATCGCCGCCGCGCTGGGCGAGAAGCAGGTGAACCTGCGCGCGGTGAACGCCTGGGTCGAGGGGAACGAGGGCGTCGTGCGGATGGTGGTGGACCGCGCGGCCGCTGCGAAGCGCGTGCTCGCGAAGCGCGGCTGGCCGGCCGAGGAGCAGGAGGTCCTGGAGCTCGAGCTGCCCGACAAGCCGGGCGCCCTCGGACGCGCGGCGACCGCGATCGGCAAGGCCGGCGTGGACATCACCCACGTGTTCATCGGGACGGCGCCCGCCCGGAAGACCACCGTCTTCTTCGGCGTCACCGATCTCAAGACTGCGCTGAAAGCAGTCCGATAAACGGGGGACTGCGTCCCCCGCCCCGCCGAGCGAAGCTCGTCGGGGCCCCACCCCGGCTCGCCGGGTCCCGTGCGACGCCGCGAGCGGCTTCGCCGCGTCCGCGGCGGCGCCCCGGCGGGGGGGGGGGGGGGGGCGGGGGGGCGGGCACACGGCGGGCGAGGGGGCCCCGCCCCGCCCCGC